>NZ_JBDJAW010000016.1 GCF_039649665.1 Microbispora sp. ZYX-F-249
GCGCGACGCCGAACACCAGCCCGTCTCCGGGCACCAGCCCGAACACCAGCCCGTCCCCGCGTACCAGCCCGTCCTCGACGCCGTCTCCGGTGACGGGGGCGTGTTCGGCGACGATCGAGACGACCAACAGCTGGCCGGGCGGGTTCCAGTCGACGGTGACCGTGCGGGCGGGCAGCGCGCCGGTGAACGGCTGGACCGTGAAGTGGACCTGGCCGGGCGGGCAGACCATCAGCAGCGTGTGGAACGGTGAGCAGAGCGGGTCCGGCTCCTCCGTGACGGTCCGCAACGCCCCCTACAACGGCTCCATCGCGGCCGGCTCGTCCACCACCTTCGGCTTCACCGCCAACGGCAGCGCGGCCACCCCGGCCGTGACCTGCACCAGCCCCTGACCCTCCTCCTGGCGAGGATCACCTCCGGTGCGGGCGGGACCAAGACCCCGCCCGCACCGGAGGCTCCGGGGAACTACCGCTGCTTCGGCGGCGCGGTGCTGTCGCGTACGACGAGGGCGGTGGCGAACTCCTGACGGTTGTGGGGGAGTGGTTCGCCTCTGGCGAGCGTCACCAGCATTCTGGCGGCGGCCGCCGCCATCTCGGTCAGCGGCTGGTGGATCGTGGTCAGCGGCGGGATGGCCCAGCGCATCGGGGGCATGTCGTCGAAGCCGATGACGCTGAGGTCCTCCGGGATGCGCAGCCCCAGCTGGTGGGCCGCGTGGTAGACGCCGATGGCCTGGCCGTCGTTGGAGGCGAAAACGGCGGTGGGCGGGTTCGGCATGCGCAGCAGGCGGTGCGTGTGCGTCAGGCCGTCCTCGATCTGGTAGTCGCCCGGGCAGATGAGGTCGGGGTCGACGGGCACACCGGCGGTGTCGAGCGCCGCGCGGTACCCGTCGAGACGGGCCCGGCTGGACAACGCGTGCGACGGCCCGGTGATGATGGCGATCCGCCGGTGGCCCAGCTCCAGCAGATGGCGGGTGGCGCTGAGCCCGCCGTTCCAGTTGCCCGCGCCCACGGAGGGGGTCCGGTGGCCGGGGTCGTCCGTCGGATCCAGGAGGACGAGGGGGATCTTGCGGGTGGCGAGCCGTTCCCGCTGCAGGCCGGTCAGGTCGGAGAAGACCGCGATGACACCGGTGGGGCGGCGCATGAGCACGTCCTCCAGCCAGTCGCCGCCGGGAGTGTGGTTGCCCTGCAGCTCGGAGATGGCCACGGCCAGGTGGTGCTCGCGCGCGACCCGCCCGACACCCCGGACGATCTCCGTCGGGTAGTCGCCCGCCAGCTCGTGGAAGACCAGCTCCAGCACGGCCGCCGGGCTGGAACGCCGTCGCTGCCGGCGGAAGCCGTGCTCCCGGATGAGGTCCTCGATCATCGCGCGGGTCTCCGGCGCCACCGCGGAGCGGCCGTTCACCACCTTGGAGACCGTCGCCTTGGACACTCCGGCGAGCTCGGCGAGCTGCGCGAGGGTCAGCGGTTCTGGTTCTGATGCGGACGGCTCGTCGACAACGGTCACAAGGCGCAGTCTAACGGCGAGTTGTGCGTATGGCTCTAAATGTTTCGGTCATCGTGACCACGAAATCGGTGAACTGCCCGGCTGGCGCTTGATAGCGGGCCCGAAAACTTTCGGTCTTCGGCATGCCGGGGCTACCCGGTGAGTGATTGGGTGCCGAGCACGGTGAGCAGTGCGAGGCGCTCGGCGTCCTCGGTCCCGGGCTCGGCGGTGTAGACCATGACGCGCAGGTCGCTGCCCGTCACCGTGAGCACGTCGCAGTCCAGGGTCAGGGGGCCGACGTCCGGGTGGTCGATGGTCTTGCGCCCGGCCTGATGCCGGCCGACGGTGCCGGAGTCCCACAGTTCGGCGAACCGGTCGCTGTTCGCGCGCAGATCCGCGACCAGCCGGCGCAGGCGCTGGTCGCCCGGGTAGCGGTCGCGGGTCGCGCGCAGATCGGCGACCAGGCCCGCCTCGAACGCCCGCAGCGACTCCGGGGTGTGCCGGGCCCGGCTGCCGGGCCCGAGGAAGTGCCGCCACACCGCGTTGCGCTGGTCGCCGCGCCACCCGGACGGATCGCCCATCAGCGCGGCGTACGGCGGGTTCGCGATGAGCAGGGTCCAGCACGCGTCGAAGACCGCGACGGGTGTCCCGGCCAGCCGGTCGAGCATCCGCTGCACGCCGGGGGTGACGTACGCCGACACCGTCTCCGGGCCGGGCGGCACCAGCCCGGCCAGCCGGAACAGGTGCGCGCGCTCGGTGCCGGACAGCCGCAGGGCCCGCGCCAGGGCCTCGACGACCTGCGCCGACGGGTGGGACGCGCGGCCCTGTTCGAGCCGCGTGACGTAGTCGACGGAGATCCCGGCCAGCATGGCCAGCTCCTCCCGGCGCAGTCCGGCCGCGCGCCGGTGCCCGCCCCCGGGCAGCCCGGCGGCCTCGGGCGAGGCGCGGTCGCGCCAGCGGCGCACCGCTTCACCGAACTCCGTCGTCGCCATGCACCCAAGTCTGCACCGCCGGGCGCGGTCCTTCCTGGTACCGGGAGTCCCAGGAAGCGGAGGGCGCTGGCCGGCCGTACGGCCGGGGCGGACCCTGGAGACATGACGACGACACTGATCACCGGAGCGAACAAGGGACTCGGATTCGAGACCGCCCGCCGGCTCGTCGAGGCGGGGCACACCGTCTACGTCGGCAGCCGGGACGCCGAGCGCGGGCGCCGGGCCGCCGAACGGCTCGGCGCGCGCTGGGTCCTCCTCGACGTCACCGACGACGCGTCCGTGGCCGCCGCCGCGAAGACCGTCGAGGCGGACGGCGGACTGGACGTGCTGGTCAACAACGCCGGCATCGAGGAGCGCACCGAGACGAACGCGGTCACCGGCGCCGCGGGGACCACCGCCGACCTGATGCGGCACGTGTTCGAGACGAACGTCTTCGGACTGGTGCGCGTCACCCACGCGTTCCTGCCGCTGCTGGAGCGGTCCGCCGCGCCGGTCGTGGTGAACGTCAGCAGCGGCCTGGCCTCGCTCGCCGCCGCCTCGTCCCCCGGCTCGCCGGCGTACGCGTACCCGGGAGTCGCCTACCCGGCGTCGAAGAGCGCGGTCAACATGATCACCGTCCAGTACGCGAAGGCGTTCCCGGGGATGCGGATCAACGCGGTGGAACCCGGATACACCGCCACGGACCTGAACGGGCACACCGGCACGCAGACCGTCGAGGAGGGCGCCGAAATCATCGTCCGCATGGCGCGGCTGGGCCCGGACGGCCCGACCGGGGGCTACTTCGACGCCCGGGGCCCCCTGCCCTGGTGACTCGGAATACTGGCGTGCATGGCGTCGGAATCAAGACACATCAGCGAGCGCATCGACCGGCCGGCGGACGAGGTCTACGAATACGCTTCGGACCCGGCCAATCTCCCCACCTGGGCGCCCGGGCTCGGCGAGGCCGTGGAGAACGTCGACGGGCAGTGGTTCGTGCAGACCCCGTCGGGACGGGTCGGCTTCGCCTTCGTGGAGCGCAACGCGTACGGCGTGCTCGACCATGAGGTCACGCTTCCCTCCGGCGAGGTCGTGTACAACCCGATGCGGGTCATCCCCGACGGCGACGGCTGCGAGGTGGTGTTCACCCTGCGCCGCCTCCCGGGCGTGAGCGACGAGGACTTCGCCCGCGACGCGGGCCTCGTGCAGGCCGACCTCACCCGGCTGAAGCAGGTGCTCGAAGCGCCGGGCGCCTGAAGGGCTCGTCGCGGCACGGCAGCCGATCGCTGTCTTGCGGGTTCCGCTCGATCGGGATTCATTGCTTACCATGCGCGGTCGCTTGCGAAAGCTCATGGTTCCGGCTCGTTCCGCGGACGGTTCTCTGGCGCGAAACCGCGAATTCCGGCTGCTGTGGCTCAGCTTCACGATGTCGGTGGCGGCCGACCAGATCTTTCCGGTCACGATCACCATCGCGGCTCTCGACGCGGGTGGCACGGCCTCCACCGTCGGCGCGATCTTCACGTGCCGGTGGATCGCGATCATCGTGTTCGCGTTGCTGGGCGGGCTGTGGGCGGACCGGCTGCCGCGCCGTACGGTGATGGTCGCCTCGCTGGGTTTCCAGTGCTGTGTGGCCGCCGTCGGGTTGTCCGGCGGCACCTCCACCTGGCTCCTCGGGCTGCTGGTCTTCCTGGCCGGAGCGGCGGAGGCGTTCCACCGGCCCGCCTACCAGGCGTGCCTGTCGTCCGTGCTCACCCCCGCCCAGCGTCCGGCCGGCGCGGCGCTGACCGCAGTCTCCTGGCGGCTCGGCGCCGTCGTCGGGCCCGGACTCGGCGCGTACGTCGTGACGGCGTGGTCCGCCCGGATCGGATTCCTCGCCGTGCTGACGGCCTATCTGCTCGGCCTCGTCCTTCTCCTGCCGCTGCGCGAACCCGTCGTCAGAGCGGGGCCGCGGGCGTCGGCCGTACGGGAGATCGGCGACGGCCTCTCGGAGGTCTCACGGCGACGGTGGGTCCTGGGGGTCATCGTCGCCGTCGCGCTCCAGCAGATGTTCACGATCGCGCCGGCGCAGGTCCTGTTGCCTCTCGTCTCCCGCGAGACCTTCGGCGGCGACGCCGTGTACGGAACCGCCCTCGCCCTGCTGTCGGTGGGGGGCCTCGCGGGCGGGCTGATCGGCATGAGGTGGAGACCCGCCCGGCCGGGACTGGCCGCGATCACCGGGCTCGCCCTCTACGGCGTCGTGCCGCTCGCGCTCGCCTGGCCGGTGTCGCCGGAGTTCGTGTACGCGTGCTACATCACCGCGGGTCTCGGGTTGGAGGTCTTCGCCGTGCAGTGGGTGGTGAACCTCCAGAAGGAGATCCCGCCGGACCGCCTCGCCCGGGTCACCTCCGTCGACTGGCTGGCCGCCTCGGTCATGACGCCCATCGGCCTGACGCTGACCGGTCCGGCCGGCGCGGCGATGGGCCGTCAGACGCTGCTGCTGATCGGCGCGGCCGCCGGGTTCGCCGTGCCGATGGCGACCGTCTTCCTGCGCGGGATGTCCCGCTTTCAGAGCGACGTCACTCCACTCCGCGGGGACCCCGCTTCGGATGCGGCCTCCCCGCTCAGAACGCCCTGAGCTGTCACGGCACGCCCGCCGAACGCGACGGCACCGGTCAGAAGCACGAGTCCGGACAGCACCCCGCTGACGAAGGGCACCCAGGCGACGGCGGCCGTCGAGGCGAGGACGAGACCGACGGCGCCGAGCACGGACAGGAGCACACCGAGGGCGGCGATGCCCCGCTCCTTCCATATCGGGGCGAGTGCGATGAAGTGCACCCCGACCACCAGCGCCACCCAGGCCACGTTGGTCTCCTCGGGACGGCCCAGCATCGCCAGAACCCGGATTCCGCCGATGAGCAGGACCACCTCGGCCGCGACGACGATCAGGTAGCCGCGGCCGAACATGGGCCGCCGCGGCCCCTCGGCCGGCCGTTCCCTGCGGGCGGCGACGAACCACATGGCCAGAACGCTCGCGGCCGCCAGGCAGGCGGCCGCTTTCAGAAGGGTCACGGCCACGGGAGGGAGCGGGCTCTGTGCGTTGACAAGCACGAACACCGCGCCGAAAACCGCGCCGATCAGCAATCCAGTCATTCGCTGCATGTGATCCATTCAAACGGGTGCCGCGTCGCCCGCGCATGGGGGCCAGGGCGACAACGAGGTATGCCTGGCACTACCTCGCCGTTCCGCGGAGATAGGCGAGCACGGCCAGCACCCGCCGGTTGACGTCCTCGGTCGCCGGCAGCTCGAGCTTGGCGAACACACTGGCGACGTGCTTGCCGACGGCGGCCTCCGTGATCGACAGCGCGCGGGCCACGGCGCTGTTGGAGCGCCCTTCGGCGATCAGATCGAGCACCTCGCGCTCGCGCGCGGTCAGCCGCTGCACCGGCTCGGTGACGTCCCTGGCTTTGCGCCACATGTGCTCGAACAGGTCGACGAGCATGGTGATCAGGGTCGGTTGCCTGATCAGAAGAGCGCCCGGCGAGTAGGCGACGGGAGTCGTCCGTACGAACGCCACGGTGCGGTCGAAGACGAGCAGTTGCTGGATCGGCTCGTCGACCACACGGTGCAGGTCGCCGGAGGAGTGCAGCTCCCTGATGCGCGCCGCCTTGCCGGGATCGTCCAGCACGCTCGCGTGCACGATGGTGCGCATCTCCATCCCGCGCTGCAGGGCGTCGAGCACCCTGCGCCTGCTCCTCTGCTCCTGGCGCCCCCTGTCCGTCGAGCCCACCGGGTGCATGGCGCGCAGCTCGCGAGCGGTGTGCGCCGCCTCCAGGATCCGCCGCTGGACGAGCTCGTTGTCGTCCACGAGCTCGACGCCGACGGGGATGCCACGCAACTTGTCCACGGCATGCTCAAGCTGGAGGGCCAGCTGGGCCAGCTGAGTCGTGCCCGTGTCCACGCGCCTCCTGTCGCCCGAAAGTGTGCGTCCGGCGGTGCCAGGCTACCGATCTCGCCCTGCCCGGCCGGAAACCCGCGGCCCGAAGCGCCCGGCGTCAGCCGCGTCTCAGGGAGGCGTCAGGAAGCCGAAATGGTCCTTGCCCACGACAACCTGGTTGCGGAGCTCTCCGACCTCCTCGATCGACACGGTGATCAGGTCGCCCGCGTGCAACCGGAAGTCGAGTTCGGGCACGAGGCCGGTCCCGGTGGAGAGCACGACTCCGTGGGGATGGTTCTCGGAGTGGAACAGGTAGGCGGTCAGCTCGGTGAACGAGCGCCTGATCTGACTGGTGGAGGTCGTGCCGTCCCAGACGACGACGCCCTCGCGGGCGACCGTCATGCGGATGGCGAGGTCGGAGGCGTCCACTTCCCATGCGGGCCTGATGCCGGAGGACAGTGCACACGCGCCGGCGTACGTCTTGGCCTGCGGCAGGTAGAGCGGGTTCTCGCCCTCCACCGACCGTGAGCTCATGTCGTTGCAGACGACGTAACCGACGATCTCCTCGAACCGGTTGACCACGAGCGCCAGCTCGGGCTCGGGCACGTTGAGCACCGAATCGGACCGGATGCCGACGGGTTCGCCGTCGACGACCACCCGCCAGG
This sequence comes from Microbispora sp. ZYX-F-249, assembly GCF_039649665.1. Lineage (NCBI taxonomy): Bacteria > Bacillati > Actinomycetota > Actinomycetes > Streptosporangiales > Streptosporangiaceae > Microbispora > Microbispora maris. The sequence continues at coordinate 7,026 of NZ_JBDJAW010000016.1, forward strand.
CAGGCGACTTGAAGAACAATTCGGGGCGCTCGGCGTCGTAGACCAGCTCGTAGACCGATTTGAGGGCGCTCTCCTCCACCCGGGCGTCCCGGGAGCGCAGATAGGTGACGCCCGAGGCCCAGACCTCTGTGGCGCCGTCCACGGGGGCGAGCAGCCGGACCTCGCTGAGCAGGCCGTCGGGAGTGGCGTCGGCGCACATCCCTTCGATCTCCTCCTTCCGGTGCCGGAGAAGCTCGGACATGCCGGCGACCGGCAGGGTGGACAGGATGCCGTCGTTCACCACGGCGATGTGTGCGCGGGGGTCGGCATGCCGCCGATACCTAACGATGTGCACTCCGGTATCCCTTCCGCCGTGCAGCGCATGACCTCAGGCGCCCTTGCGAGCTCTGGACAAAGTCATTGTGATCGGCGACGGTGACGTTGTAAACGTTACCGATTACGTTTGCACAAGCATGATTGGGGTGATCGGGTGACCACTGTGGAGTCCGGGGCGATCTACACCGATCGGGCCGCTCCCGTGGAGGAGCGCGTGGCGGATCTGCTCGCCCGGATGACCCGGGAGGAGAAGCTCGCGCAGCTGGGCAGCGTCTGGGCGTTCTCGCTGATGGACGGCGGCCGGTATTCGGAGGAGCGGGCACAAACGGTCCTCCGGCACGGCCTGGGGCACGTGACCCGGGTCGCCGGAGCCACCAATCTCAAGGCCGTACAGGTGGCGCGGGCGGCCAACGCGATCCAGCGGTTCCTGGTGACGCGGACCCGGCTGGGGATTCCGGCGATCGTGCACGAGGAGGTGTGCTCCGGCCTGATGGCGCGCGAGGCGACCATCTTCCCCCAGGCGATCGGGGTCGCGAGCACCTGGGAGCCGGAGCTCAACCGGCGGCTGGCGGACGCGGTCCGGGCGCAGATGCGCGCGATGGGAAGCCACCAGGGGCTCTCCCCGGTGCTGGACGTGGTGCGGGACCCGCGGTGGGGCCGGACGGAGGAGACCTACGGCGAGGATCCGTATCTGGTCGCCCGCATGGGCGTGGCGTTCGTCCGGGGCCTGCAGGGCGATTGCCCGGCGGAGGGCGTCATCGCGACGGCCAAGCACTTCGTCGGTTACGGGGCGTCCGAGGGCGGGTTGAACTGGGCGCCGGCGCACCTGCCGCCTCGTCTGCTGCGGGAGGTGTATCTGTATCCGTTCGAGGCGGCGGTCCGCGAGGCGGGCCTCCAGTCGGTGATGGCCGGCTACCACGAACTGGACGGCATCCCCTGCCACGCCAACCGAGAGCTTCTCACCGAGGTCCTCCGCGGGGAGTGGGGCTTCACGGGCACCGTCGTGTCGGACTACTTCGCCGTCGACGATCTCCACTCGTATCACCGCTTCGCGGAGGACAAGCGGCAGGCGGCGGCCGCGGCGCTCACCGCGGGCACCGACGTCGAGCTTCCGGCGACGGACGCGTACGCGGACGCGCTGGCGCGTGCCCTGGACGCCGGCGAGGTCGGCGAAGGGGAAGTGGACGAAGCGGTCGCACGGGTCCTCCGGCACAAGTTCGAACTGGGCCTGTTCGAGAACCCGTACGTCGACGAGACCGCGGTCGCGGTGACGGTGAACGCCGAGCGGCATCGGGAGGTGGCGCTCGAGACGGCCCGCCGCAGCCTGGTCCTGCTCAAGAACGAGGGCATCCTGCCGCTGCGGCCGGCCGCCGGAACGGTTGCCCTGATCGGACCGAACGCCGACAGCGCCCGGCACCTGCTCGGTGACTACTCCTTCGCCGCCCACGTCGAGTCGCTGTTGGAGGCGCGCGAGCGGAAGGGCCTGCTCGGCCAGACGATGACGGTCCCGGACGACCTCGAGATGGAGGAGAGCACGGACGGGGTGCCCACGGTGCGCGACGAGCTCACGGCTCGCCTGGGTGACCGGGTGCGCTACGCGCACGGGTGCGACGTGATCGACGCGTCGAGGGACGGTTTCGGCGAGGCGGTCGCGGCCGCCGCGGCCGCCGACGTCGCGGTGCTGGTCCTGGGAGACCGCTCGGGGCTGACGACCCGGGCCACGACGGGAGAGTCGAGGGACCGGTCCAGCCTGGAGCTGCCCGGTGTCCAGGAGGACCTGGTCCGTGCCGTCGTCGCCACCGGCACCCCCGTGGTGGCGGTGCTCGTCGCCGGCCGGCCGGTCGGCGGCGACTTCCTGCACGAGGAGTGCGCCGCGGTGCTGATGGCCTGGCTGCCCGGGCAGACCGGGGCACGGGCGATCGCCGAGGTCCTGCTCGGCGAGGTGAACCCGAGCGGGAAGCTGCCCATCTCCTACCCCCGCTCCGTTGGCCAGATCCCCGTCTTCTACGGGCACAAGGTGTCCGGCGGGCGGTCGCACTGGCACGGCGACTACGTCGACTCGCCCGTCAGCCCGCGATACCCCTTCGGCCACGGGCTCGGGTACGCCCCGTTCGTCGTCGAGAACGTCACGCTCGACCGCGCCGAAGTGGCCGCCGGGGACAGCGTCACCGTGGAGGTCACCGTGGCCAACACGGGTGACCGAGCAGGTGAGGAAGTGGTTCAGCTCTACATCAGGGATCCGCAGGCGTCGGTCACCCGGCCCGTGCTCGAGTTGAAGAGCTTCGCCCGTGTGAGCGCCGGTCCGGGCCGGCGAACGGCCGTACGATTCCGCCTCCCGACGGGTCAGCTTGGTTTCTATAACCGCAACATGGACTACGCACTAGAAACCGGACATATTGAGGTACATGTCGGTTTCTCCTCCGACGCGCTCACCCTCGCGGGGACGTTCGCCATCACCGGCGACGCCGGCCGGCCCGAGGTCCGAAAGGCCTACACGGGCACCGTCAGCGTGGTGGAAGTGCCGCCGGCGACCGCGCGGCCGAGATGACGGCGCGGCAGGTGGGGCGGGGGATCGGAGCGATCCGGCCGTGCCCTTTTCGGACATGTGGACCGCGTGTAACGAGTCCGAAATGGGTCTTGTCTTGGCTTTCGTTATCGCGTTAAATGTTGGAAACGTAACCGATAACGATTGCAATGTAGAGAGGGTGGCATGGCCGACGGCGATACGCCGGTGACGATGAGCGACGTCGCGCGTCTGGCGGGCGTCTCCACCGCGACGGTGTCGCGGGTGGTCAACGGGCGTTACGGCGTCAGTGCCAGCACCATCGCGCAGGTCCGTTCGGCCATCGAACGACTGGGCTACGAGTCGAGTCTCGTGGCGACCAGCCTGCGCCGCAGCCGCACCAACGTTCTGGGCCTGGTGACGCACAGCTTCCAGTCCTATACGGCCGAGGTGCTCAAGGGCGTGATGGAGGCCCTGAGCCAGTCCGGCTTCGACCTGATCATCTATGCCAACAGCGATCTCTACGGAACGTACTCGGAGGGCTGGGAGCAGCGGCACCTGACCCGCCTTTCGGGCACGCTCACCGACGGATGCATCGTGGTCACGCCCTGGGGTGAGGTGCGGAGCAGCACCCCGGTCGTGGTCATCGATCCGGTGAGGGACTCGACGGTCCCGTCCGTGACGGCCGACAACCTCACGGGCGCCACTCAGGTGGTCGAGCATCTGCTCGGCCTGGGGCATCGGCGTGTCGGATTCATCGCGGGCCGTTCCAGCCTCGCGGCGGCCTGGTCGCGTGAGGAGGGGTACCGCAGGGCGCTGGCCGAAGCGGGAGTCCCGGCCGATCCGACGTTGGTCGGCAGGGGGGACTTCAATCCCGAGTCCGCGATCCCGCTGGCGCGCGCGTTGCTGGAGAGGCCTGACCGGCCGACGGCGATCTTCGCGGCGAGCGACGGGATGGCCCTGAAGGTCCTGGAGGTCGCGAAGGAGCTGGGGCTCGACGTGCCCGGCGACCTGTCGGTGGTCGGATTCGACAACATTCCGGAGTCGGCGCTGGCCGAGCCGGCGCTGACCACCGTGGACCAGTCGATGTACCGCCTCGGATACGAGGCCGCCCACATGCTGAAGTCGCTGGTGACCGGTGAGTGGGAGGGCCCTCGCCAGATACTGCTTCCGACCCGGTTGGTGGTCCGTGGCTCCACCGCGCCACCGAAGATCACTGCGCCATCGAAGACCGCGACGAGAGTCTGACACCCGACCCCAGGTGCACGGACCAGGTGCACCTGGTGTTCAGGAATACATGAAAACCAGTGACGAACGGAGGTGCGGACACCCAAACAGAAACCGCGTCACACTCACCGAGAAACTAGGTCGGCTGAGCGGCCCCACCCGCTGCCGACCATCAAAGGAGTTTCGGTATGACGTTACTGTATCACGGCAGGATGCGTCCCATGGGCGCACGCCGGCTCCCGGCGGCGATCATCGCCGGAGTCATGGCGCTCGCGGCGGTGTTACTCGCGCCGCGACCGGTTGCGGCGGCCACGCCGTGGCTGACCGTCTCGGACGACGGCTACGTGTCGTTCAGCGTCCCGGCGGCGGACGTCCAGGCCGGCATGGGCCAGGTGTCCCAGGTCGTCATCGAGGGGAACTTCGGCCCCTCCTCCACCTGGGTGGAGTACGGCCTGACCCGAGGCGGCGCCGCCTGGACGGGCACCCTCGGCCCGCTCAAGCCGGGGCTGTACTACTACCAGGTCACGGGTGACGACACCAAGGTTCTCAAGGACCCGACGAACGGCACCACCGTGGCGTCCAAGCCCCTGTGGAGCACCTTCCTCGTCCGGGGCGACTCGGCGCGCCTGCTCGCGGACGTGCCCGAGGGGCAGGGCGGCAAGGTCGAGACCCTGACCTACCGGGTCAAGAAGGAGGAGCGGTCGGCTCTGGTCTGGACCCCGCCGGGGTACGCGGCCAAGGGCAAGCCGTATCCGGTGCTGTACCTGCAGTCCGGCACGGACAGGAGCGCCACGGACTGGCTCGACCTCGGCCGGGCCAGGCAGATCCTCGACAACCTGTCGGTCCAGGGCTCCATGGAGCCGATGGTGGTCGTGATCAGCGATGGTCGCGGACCGGACGACGACAAGGAGCTCAAGGCCCTCCGCAAGGCGGTCGCGGACGCCTACCGCGTCCATCACGACCGGGAGCACCAGGCGATCGCCGGCGTGTCGGAGGGCGGGTCGCAGGCGCTGCGTGCCGCCCTGACCGGTCCGGGCCAGTTCGCGTACGCCGGCTCGTTCTCCGGTCTCCTCACGGAGATCGCCAATGGAAAGCCCGGTCCCGGACCCCGGCCCGGTGCCAAGCTGCTGCGTCTGTACACCGGGAACGTGACCGATCCGGCGTACAACGCGACCGTCCGCCTGACGAAGGCGCTGGACCGCGCCCGGGTCACGTACGAGTTCGACGGGGTCAACCCCGACGGCGGGGCCAACTGGACCGCCTGGCAGGAGAACCTGATCGACTTCGTGCCGCGGCTGTTCCGCACGGTGCCGGACCACGGGCCGAGCGCCGGTCACGGGCCGCTGAAGGGCGAGTTCACCCCGCCGGCGCCCGGCACCACGCCGACGCCGTTCCTGCAGGACGGTTTCGTCACCTTCGAGACCACGACGGACTTCACGGACGCCAAGCACGTCACGGTGTGGGCGAACATCGCTCCCGGCGGGAGCTGGCTGCGGGTCCCGCTGTCCCGTGCGGGCGACCGGTGGCGGGCGACCGTGGGTCCGCTGGAACCGTGGTTCTACTACTACCGGCTCATCGTGGACCGGGTCGCGGTCAAGGACGCGTCGAACCCGACGAAGGTGACCACCGAGCCCACCTGGAGCACCTTCCTCGTCCCAGGTGAGAGGGCACGCATGCTCATGGACGTTCCCGCCGGTCAGGGCGGGAAGGTCGAGAGCCTGACGTACCGCAGCAACGTGACGAACCAGGACCGGACCGCCTTGGTCTGGACCCCGCCCGGCTACGACCCGGACCGTGCCGAGCCGTACCCCGTCTTCTACCTGCAGCACGGTGGCGGCCAGAACCACACGGACTGGGTCGAGATGGGACGCGCCAAGCAGATCCTCGACAACCATTCCGTTGACGGCAACCTGGTGCCGATGGTGGTCGTGATGAGCAACGGCAACGTGCCCGACTTCAACAAGGAACTGCTGGAGAACATCGATCCGGCCGTCCGCGCCCGCTACAACGTCTCCGGCGACCCGTCGCGGCAGGCCCTCGCCGGCCTCTCGATGGGCGGTGGGCAGACGATGGGGATGCTCAAGGCGCACCCGGGCCGGTTCGCCTACATCGCGGCGTTCTCGGCCGGGTTCGGCAGCGGGAACGGCGTCGACGTGGCGGCGATCAACAGCGGGACCAAGCTGCTGCGCATGTACGTCGGCGACGTGACCGACTTCGTCTACCCGTCGTTCATGGCGGGACTGACCACGATGGACAACCTCGGCGTCCACTACGAGTTCGACGGCGTCACCCCCGGCCCGCACGGCTGGGACGTCTGGCAGAAGAACCTCATCGACCTGGCACCGCGCTTGTTCAAGCGCTGATCCCAGGCCCGTCGGAGGCGAGACCACCGGGCCACCGGTGATGCTCGCCGCGCACGTGAGCGTGTGAGCGCTCACATCGAGAAATCGGCACGAGGGGCAGGGCGCGGAGGGTGTCATCCGTGCCCCGTCCCGGCCGATCGCCCGGCCTCAGCGGCGGCGCATGGACCCTTGTGCGCTGTGACCCCGAAGGGGAGATCATGTCAATGAAGACGAAAAGATTACTTGTCACGGCGGCCATGCTCGCCGCAGCGAGTGCGCTCGCCGCCTGCGCCCCCGACGCGGGAGGGGGCGCGAACACCGCGGGTGGGAGCGCCGCGCCCGCGGACAACGCCGGTGGGAACAACGCGAGCAACTGCACGAACACGATCAGCAAGAAGGACCTGCCGGTCGTGACCTTCTGGGGCTGGTACCCCAACATGCAGCTCGTCGTCGACAACTTCAACAAGCAGAACAACGAGGTGCAGGTCTGCTGGACCAACGTCGGCCAGGGCGGTGACGAGTACGACAAGTTCCAGACGGCCATCTCCGCGGGCACCGGCGCGCCCGATGTGATCATGATCGAGGCGGACCGGATTCCGACCTTCCAGATCCAGAAGGCGCTCGTCGACATCAAGCAGTACGGGTACGACGCCGTCAAGGACAACTACGGCCCGGGCGCGTGGAAGGACGTCTCGATCGGCGGCGCGGTCTACGGCGTGCCGGTCGACGGCGGCCCGATGGCGATGATCTACCGCAAGGACGTCTTCGACAAGTACAAGATCACGCCGCCGAAGACGTGGGCCGAGTACGAGCAGGCGGCGCAGAAGGTGAAGGACGCGGGCGGCCCGCTGTTCGGCGACCTGGGCGCGAACGTGCCGGCCGTCCTGATGGCGCTGCAGATCCAGAAGGGCGCCAATCCGTTCACCTACGATCCGGCGAAGCCGGAGACGATCGGCGTCAAGCTGAACGACCAGGCGTCCAAGGACGTGCTCGACTACTGGGGGGGCCTCGCCAAGAAGGGCCTGGTCGGGACGCAGGACCAGTTCACGCCGGAGTACATCGCCGGTGTGGTCAACGGGAAGTACGCGACGTACATCTCGGCGGCGTGGGCGCCCGGATACCTCACCGGCGCCGGCGTCGGCAAGGGCGAGGACACCGGCAAGTGGGCGGTGGCGCCGCTCCCGCAGTGGGATCCCGCCAACCCGGTGCAGGTGAACTGGGGCGGGTCGGCCTTCTCGGTGACGAACCAGGCGAAGAACCCCGAACTCGCGGCGAAGGTGGCGTACGGCCTCTACGCCGACGACGAGTCGCTCACCGACGGCTGGACCAACCAGATCATCTTCCCGCTGAACCTCAAGGCGCTCAACGATCCCAAGTTCGTGGACCTGAAGGTGGCGTTCTTCGACGGCCAGCAGGCGAACAAGGAGGTCTACGTCCCCGCGGCGAACGCCTACAAGGGCATGACCTACGCCCCGTTCGGCCAGTACTACTTCGACGCCATGACGAAGCAGGTCAGCGCCCTCATCGAGGGCTCCGTGACCGGTGCGCAGGCCGCTGACCGAGTCCAGGAGGACGTGGTGGGCTACGCCAAGGAGCAAGGGTTCACCGTCCAGTGACAGACGCGGGTGGGCCGGGCGTCCCGGCCCACCCGCGACCCTCCAGCATCAAATCCCCGGAGCCCACAATGACCCTCCTGATCGAGGAGAGTGCAGCGAGCACTCAGAAGAAGAAAGCGCACAAGGTCCGCGGCAAGGTGCGCCTCCGTGAGCACCTGATGGGGTGGCTGTTCGTCGGGCCGTTCGGGCTCGTCTTCCTGGCGTTTCTCATCGCGCCGCTCGCGTACGCGCTGTATCTCAGCCTCTGGCAGAAGAAGCTGATCGGCGGGACCAGCTTCGTCTTCCTCGGCAACTACGTGAAGGCGTTCTCGGACCCGACCTTCCTGTCCGGGGCGTGGTTCGTCATCCGTTTCTCGCTCGTCGCCATCCCGCTGCAGATCGTCCTCGCGCTCGCGATGGCCCTCATCCTGGACGCCGTGACCTCGCTGTTCACCCGCTTCTCCCGCCTCATGATCTTCCTCCCCTACGCCATTCCCACGGTCATCGGGGCGGTCATGTGGGGATTCCTGTACAGCAAGAGCTTCGGGCCGCTCACCGACGTCTTCGGGTTGTTCGGCGCCACCGCGCCCGACTTCTTCAGCAGCAATCTGATCTTCTACGGCCTGATCAACGTCGTCACCTGGCAGTGGGCCGGTTACTACATGATCATCCTGTACGCGGCGCTCCAGGGGATCGACCCGACGCTCTACGAGGCCGCCCGTATGGACGGCGCCGGGAAATGGCAGGTCGCGCTTCGGATCAAGATCCCGCTGATCGCCCCCGCGCTGCTCCTGATCCTGGTCTTCTCGCTCATCGGCACCCTGCAGTTCTTCAACGAACCACAGATTCTGCGCTACCTCGCGGCCGGCACGATCTCGCCGGGATTCACCCCCAACATGTACGCCTACCAGCAGGCGTTCGGGCTCGCGAACTTCAACTACGGATCGGCGATCTCCTTCGCCCTCGGCGGGATCGTGTTCGTCTGCGTCTACGCCTTCCTGTTCTTCACCCGCAAGCGGAGGAGCTTCTTCTGATGACCGGCAGCTCCCGCGCCGGCGCACGCCGCCGTCCCCAGCGCCACCTCCCCGTGCAGATCTTCCTCGGCTTCCTGGTCGTGTATTTCCTGGTGCCGTTCTGGTGGGTCATCGTCAACAGCTCCAAAGACGCCCCCGGCCTGTTCAGCGGCAGCAACACCCTGTGGTTCGCCGATTCGGTCGACTACTTCGGAAATCTGCAACGGCTGTTCACCTACGACGGCGGCATCTACGGCAGGTGGATCCTCAACTCCACGCTGTACGCGTTCGCGGGCGGGATCGGCGCGACGGTTCTGGCCGTCATGGCCGGCTACGGATTCGCCAAATACCGGTTCGCCGGCCGGCGCTTCAGCTTCTCGGTCCTGCTGGGCGCGTTGATGGTGCCCGCGACCGCCCTGGTGATCCCCACCTTCATGATGTTCTCCGGGCTCGGCCTGACGAACACGATCTGGGCGGTGATCCTCCCGTCGCTGCTCAATCCGTTCGGCGTCTATCTGATGCACGTGTACGCGCGCGACGCGGTGCCCGACGAGATCCTGGACGCGGCGCGGGTCGACGGCGCGGGTGAACTGCGGACGTTCATCCAGGTCGCCTTCCCGCTGATGCGGCCCGCGGTGGTCACGGTGCTGCTCCTGTCCGCCGTGGCGTCCTGGAACAACTATTTCCTGCCCCTCGCGATGCTCTCCGACAACCGGCTTTTCCCCGTCACCGTCGGGCTCGGCCTCTGGCAGGGAATCGCCTCGGCGAACAACTCGGGTAGTACCTCTCTTTGGAGCCTCATCATCCTGGGCGCGCTCGTCTCGGTGATCCCGCTCATCATCGCCTTCTTCACCCTCCAGCGGCACTGGCGCGGCGGACTGTCCGTCGGAGGCCTGAGATAGCCGCGGCCGGTGTCCAGCCAACAATCGAAACGACAGAGAGGTGTGCCGATGTCGATGACGAATCGTCCGTTGCGCAGTCAGGAGTGGTTCGGCGCGGAGGGCCGCAACGGGTTCATCCATCGATCGTGGATGCGCAACCAGGGGTTCGCGGACGACGTCTTCGACGGCCGGCCGGTGATCGGCATCGCCAGCACATGGTCGGAACTGACGCCGTGCAACGCCCATCTGCGCGATCTGGCCGAGTCGGTGAAGCGCGGTGTGTGGGAGAGCGGCGGCCTGCCGCTGGAGTTTCCGGCGATGAGCCTGGGGGAGCCGCTGATGCGGCCGACGACCATGCTCTACCGCAACCTGCTGGCGATGGAGGCCGAGGAACTGATCCGGGCCAACCCGCTCGACGGAGTGGTGCTGCTGTCCGGCTGCGACAAGACCACGCCCGGGCTGCTGATGGGCGCGGCCAGTGTCGACCTGCCCGCTTTGATGGTCACCGGTGGCCCGATGCTGAACGGCAAGTTCCGTGGCCGGGACATCGGCTCGGGCACCGACGTGTGGCGGTTCACCGAGGAACAGCGCGCCGGCCGGATGACGGCGGCCGACTGCGCCGAGGCGGAGATCTGCATGTCCCGTAGCCGCGGCCACTGCATGACCATGGGGACCGCCTCCACGATGGCCTGCGTGACCGAGGCGCTGGGCGTCCAGCTGCCGGGGGCCGCCGCCGTACCGGCGGTCGACTCCCGCCGGTACGCGCTCGCGCACGCCGCCGGGCGGCGGATCGTGGCCATGGTCGAGGAGGACCAGCGGCTGTCCACCGTGCTCACCCGCGAGGCGTTCGAGAACGCCATCCGGGTCAACGCCGCGATCGGCGGCTCCACCAACGCCGTGGTGCACCTGCTCGCGATCGCCGGGCGTCTCGGCGTACCCCTGTCGCTGGAGGACTTCGACACGCTCACCGCCGACGTGCCCATGCTGGTGAACCTGATGCCCTCCGGGACGTACCTCATGGAGGACTTCGCGTACGCCGGCGGGCTCCCGGCGGTGATGAAGGAGATCGCCCCGCTGCTGCACATGGACCACGTCACCGTCAGCGGCAAGAGCGTGGCCGACAACGTCAGCGCTGCCCAGTGCTGGAACCGGGAGGTCATCGGCACCATGGAGGAGCCGTTCCAGCCCGCCGGGTCGGGGACCGTCGTCCTGCGCGGGTCGCTCGCGCCGTCCGGGGCCGTGCTGAAGGTCTCCGCCGCCTCGCCGCACCTGCTGCGGCACACCGGACAGGCGCTCGTGTTCGACCGGATCGAGGACTACATCGCCGTGGCCGACGACCCGGATCTGGACGTCACCGCCGACACGGTCATCGTGGTGCGGAACGCCGGACCACGCGGCTACCCGGGGTTCCCGGAGGTGGGCAACATGCCCATGCCGCGGCGGCTGCTCACCGAGGGGGTCACCGACATGGTGCGGATCTCCGACGCCCGCATGAGCGGCACCGGCTACGGCACCTGCGTCCTGCACGTGGCTCCCGAGGCGTCGGTGGGCGGCCCACTCGCCCTCGTGCGCACCGGCGACGTGATCCGGCTCGACGTCCCGGCGCGCCGTCTGGACCTGCTGGTCGACGCCGCCGAACTCGGGCGCCGTCGCGCCGCGTGGCAGCCCCCGGGACCGGCCGCCGACCGCGGATGGGTGCGTCTGTACAGCGAGCACGTCCTCCAGGCCGACCAGGGCGCGGACCTGGACTTCCTCACCGGCGGCAGCGGCAGCGCCCCGCCCCGCCACTCCCACTGATCATTCTCGCGGACCGGCGCCGGCGCCGACCGGCGCCCTGCGCGTCTCGATCAGCGACTTCAGCCGCATCAGGTCCTTGGCGAACTTGCGTCCGGGATCGGCTCCGAAGATCTTCGCCACCGCGTGACCGACCGCGCCGAACGCCGGATTGTAGGTGAGCCGGACCTGGATGCGGCTTCGGCCCGCGTCCTCCGGCGTCACACTGAGCTCGCCGGAGTGGGCGACCAACTGCCCTTCCGTGGTCTTCCAGGCGATCCTGCGGCCCTCCTCCCGGGCGGTCTCCACGGCCTCGAACCGGATCGGCACTCCGGCCGGTCCCGAGACCCGCCACTGGGACCGCCCGCCGTCGTCCGAGCGCCGTACGTCCAGGACGTCGGGCATCCACCGGGCGAAGAGGCCGTAGTCGCTCAGCACCGGCCAGACCTCCTCGGCCGGCGCGGCCACGGAGATGGAGTCCCCTACGTCGATCGCGTCACGGCCCGCTCCGATGCCCGTGAGCCGCCGCAGCGGCAGGTTCGTCGCGGCACGTGCGGCCAGGACCGCGCAGCCGGCGCGCACCAGGTAGCCGAGCGGCCGCGGCAGGCGTCCGGACAGCGACCAGACGACGGCGGCGGCCAGACCGGTGAGCGACCTGCCGGCCGGTGACCACCTCTGCCGGAACAGGTCTTGCAGCGCCTCCATCGGCCCGCCGTCTTCCCGCGACCGAGGCGCTCGCCTGGCGTCGTGGTGGGTGGTCCAGCTCGCGTCCACGCCCGCGACGCCGGGTATCCGCGCCACCGCCCGGTGCGCCCTCCGGCTCTCCCTGTCGAGCACGTCACCGGTGAGGGTGACGTGACCGCTCTCCACGCGGACGTCCACCTCACGCGGGTGGCGGACGTGACGGCCCAGCTCGGCGCGTACCCGCTCGTGGAGGACCTCGTCGTCGGCCTCCCGTCCGGTGGTCCGATAGCGGGCGGCGCCGAGGACGCCCTGGCCTCGGTTGCGGACGTCGCGGACGACGGTCCTGGTTCCGTTCCTGACCCCGTGCGTCAGACGGACGCCCTTGTCCCGGAGCCGGGCGCGGCGGCTCCGCCCGAGCTCGGGATCGAACAGATACTCGGTGACCATGCCTCCGACGGCGCCGAGCCCCGCCGCGGAGACCGTACGGGACATCGGTGGCGCCTGCCGGACCACGGTGATGTTCTGGGACCGTTCCGCCCCGGCGCGAGTGCTGACGACCATGGCGACTCCCCCTTGTCCGCCCCTCGTTCGCGACCGCCTTACCCATTCGGCGGGAGGCGATGCCGGGCCGGCGGGCCTCAGGTCACCAGGCCCCTGCGGTAGGCGTAGACGACCGCCTGCACGCGGTCACGCAGGCCGAGTTTGGTGAGGATGCGCGAGACGTACGTCTTGACGGTCTCCTGGCTGATCACCAGCTCCGCGGCGATCTCGCTGTTGGACAGGCCGTCGGCGATGAGGCGCAGCACCTCCAGTTCGCGCGGGGTCAGCGCGACGTCGTCCGGTGTGCTCTCGGCGGGGCGGATCCGCGCCGCGTACCTGCCGACGAGCTGCCGCGTCACCTCGGGCGCCAGCAGCGCGGCACCCGACGCGACGGTGCGGATGCCGTGCAGCAGCTGCGCCGGCGGAGCGTCCTTGAGCAGGAACCCGCTCGCCCCCGCGCGCAGCGCCTCGTACACGTACTCGTCCAGGTTGAACGTCGTCACCACGAGCACCTTGACCGGATGCTCGACCCCGGCGCCGGCCAGCAGGCGGGTCGCCTCGATGCCGTCGAGCACCGGCATGCGCACGTCCATCACCACGATGTCCGGGTTCAGCCGGCGGGCGAGGTCGACCGCGGCGCGGCCGTCCCCGCACTCGCCAACCACCTCCAGGTCGGGCTGCGCGTCGATGATCGTCGCGAACCCGGTGCGGATCAGCGCCTGGTCGTCGCAGACCAGGACCCGGACCGGCGCGTTCACGACGGGCTCCCCGCGGGGATTCGCGCCCGTACGACGAAGCCGCCGTCCGCCCGCCCGGCGCTGAACTCGCCGCCGAGGGCGTTCACCCGCTCGCGGAGCCCGGCGAGGCCCCGGCCGCTCCCGCCGGGCGAGCCGGCCCGCGAACCGGATCCGTCGGTGCCGACCTCCACGATGATCTCCTTGCCATAGCGCACACGGACCACCGTGGGGCTGCCGTGGGCATATTTGAGAGCGTTCGTCAGGGATTCCTGGACGACCCTATAGGCCACGACTTCGGCGCTGCCGCGCGATTCCGCCGGCGTGCCCTCCTCGGTGAACTCCACCGGCTGCCCGGCCCGGCGGGTCTGCTCCACGAGGGTGCGCAATTCACCGACCGACGGCATCGTGTCGGTGTCGTGGTCGGGGTTGAGCAGGTCGAGCAGGTGCCGCAGGTCGGCGATGGCCCGCCGGCCGGTGTCGGTGACGGCGCTCAGGGCCGCGTCGAGGCGATCGGGCGCGGCGGTCAGGTAGCGTGCCGCCTCGGCCTGTACGACCATGGCCGTCACGTGGTGGGTCACGACGTCGTGGAGCTCGCGGGCGATGCGGGTGCGTTCCGCGGCGCGGGTGGCCTCGGCGATGTGGCGGCGGCGTTCGGCCTCGGCGGCCCGGGTGGAGCGCAGCCAGGCGCCGATGCCCCACGCGAGGACCAGCGTCAGGTAGAACACCACGTACCCTTCCACCTTCTCGGTCGCGCCGAGCCGGTCGAGCGCGACCGCCAGCGGCACGTACGCCATGGAGAGGAGGATCACGGTGGTGCGCCGGTGGCGTTCCAGATGGGCGCCCGCGCTGATCAGCGCGACGGTCATCGCGTTGCTCGCGAAGACGTGGTAGGCGCGGATCTGGTCGAGGACGAAGCCGAGCGTCACCAGAGCCAGGCACACGGCCGGCCATCGGCGGCGTACGGCGAGCGGAAGGCACTCCAGAGCGATCACCACGTACGCGAGTGCGTCCAAGGGACGGACCGGCATGTCCCCGACCTGCGTTCCCTTGCCGTAGAGGGCCGGCAGCAGCGACACGACGGCCAGCAGCAGCCCGAACGGCGCGTCCCGGACCACGACGTCACACCGCCGCCACAGGTCCGGGACCCTCCGGAAGTCGATCACCGGGTGAGCGTAGCGGTCGCGTCCGCCCGGGCGTCGCGCCGCATGGGGACGAGGTTGCCGCGCCGGCGGGCCAGCCACAGGAACACGACCGTCAGCGCCAGGCCGAACACCACCGCGTACGGGCTCGCCTCCGGGCCGAAGTCGCCGCCGGTGAGCAGGGCCGGGCCCGACGTCACGCTGTGCAGCAGCCCCTGGCTCGCGCCGTTGCCGGAGACCTCGGTGCTGAAGATGCCGGCCGCGGCGAAGTTCCAGCCGAAGTGCAGGCCGATCGGCAGCCACAGGGTGCGGGTGGCGGCGTAGGCGGCGGCGAGCATGCCGCCGGCCTCGATCGCGATGGCGATCGCGCCCCACAGGTTGGCGTGCTCGTTGGTCAGGTGCATCAGGCCGAACACCAGGCCGGTGAGGACCAGCGCGATCCACGTGCCGGCCCACCCCTCGACGATCCGGAACAGCACGCCGCGGAACAGCAGCTCCTCCGTCACGGCGGCGGCGGCCATGAAGCCGAGCAGCCCGGCCGCGCCCGTCACCGAGCCGAGGCCGTCGACCCGGTAGTACCCCAGGAAGGCGAGGTTCACGATGACGGCCGCGAACATCCCGATTCCGATCAGCAGTCCCCGGCCGACGGCGGGGACGGCGCCTTTCCCGGCCACCTCCACCGGCGCGCGGCGCTCGGACCATCGCACCGCCCAGCCGTACACGAACACCGCGAGGACGGCGGTCGCGACACCGAGGATCAGGGTGAGGAACGCGTTCCCCTGCACCACGCCCACGACCGTACCGCCGGCGAAGGCGACCAGCGCGACGGGCACGAGCTGCTTCAACAGCCGCATGACGACTCCTTCGGAGGATTCCGCGACCGGAGCGCCGCGGCTACGGGGAGAAACGCTAGGGATCCGGCGGCCGGGAATCGTCACCGCGCGGTGGACATTCGCGGGTAGCTCTCACGGGGGACAGCGCGGGAAAAGCTGGTGAAACCACCAGGTCAGGGGTGAAACCGGCGTGAAGCCGCGATGAATCCGGCGGCACGGAAGCTCTTCTCGTACGCCGGGAGGTACCCGGCGGAGAGAGGAGACGCGTCATGGCGGACCTCAGCGCCGTCCGGGCCGACGGTCTGGTCAAGACCTTCGGCGACTTCCGGGCCGTGGACGGAATCGACCTCCACGTACGGCAGGGCGAGATCTTCGGAGTTCTGGGCCCCAACGGGGCGGGCAAGACCACCACGCTCCGGATGCTCGCCACCCTGCTGCCCATCGACGGCGGGCATGCGGAGATCTTCGGCGTCGACGTCCGGCGGGAGCCCCACCGCATCCGGCAGCTGGTGGGCGTGACGGGGCAGTACGCCTCGGTGGACGAGGACCTCACCGCGAGGGAGAACCTCTGGCTGTTCGGCCGGCTGCAGGGCCTGACGAGCACCCGGGCCAAGAGCATCGCCGGTGACCTGCTCGACCGCTTCGACCTGCAGGAGGCGGCCGACCGTCCCCTGTCCCAGTTCAGCGGCGGCATGCGCCGCCGTCTCGACCTGGCGTCGAGCCTGATCACCCGCCCGCCCCTGATCTTCCTCGACGAGCCCACGACCGGCCTCGACCCGAGAACCCGGGGCCAGATGTGGGACACCATCCGCGAGCTGGTCACCGACGGCTCCACGATCCTCCTGACCACCCAGTACCTGGACGAGGCCGATCAGCTGGCCGACCGCATCGCCGTGATCGACCGGGGCCGGAAGGTCGCCGAGGACACTCCCGACGCGCTGAAGACCCAGGTCGGCGAGTCGACCCTGCAGCTCCGCCTGGTGGAGGGCGCCGACGTCGCCCTGGGCGCGGACGTCGTCCGCCGGCTGCTGGGCGAGGACCCGGTCCTGACGCCGGAATCGGGGCGCATGAACATCCCCCTCCCCGACCCCGACCGGGCCGCGGACGTCCTGATCGGCCTGCGGGAGGCAGGCCTCGGCATCTCCTCGGTGAGTGTCGCCAAGCCGACGCTGGACGAGGTCTTCCTGGCGCTGACCGGCCACGGCGCCGACGACGAATCCCAGATGAAGCCCCAGATGGAGGCGGCCCGATGACCACGACCACCGTTGCCCCGAACCCGCTCGACCCCCGGCGCGTCGACCCGTCCGCCGTGGTCGCCCGCACGACGTCGCACAGTTCGCTGCAGGAGACCTGGGTCCAGACCCTGTCCATGGCGTGGCGTGCCCTGAAGAAGATGCGCCGCAAGCCCGAGCAGTTCTTCGACGTCCTCATCCAGCCGCTGCTGTTCACCGCGATGTTCGCGTTCATCTTCGGCGGCGCGATCTCCGGCAGCGTGGCGGACTACCTCCCGGTGCTGATCCCCGGCATCCTCGCCCAGACGGCCCTGACCGTCTGCATGGCGACGGGCGTGCAACTGCGCGAAGACATGGACAAGGGGGTCTTCGACCGCTTCAAGTCCCTGCCGATCGCGAGGATCGCCCCCCTGGCCGGCCCGATGATCGCCGACCTGATCCGTTACGGCATCGCGTCGGTGCTGACGGTCGTCACCGGCCTGCTCATCGGTTACCGCCCCGGCGGCGGTGTGCTCGGCTGCGTCGGCGGGGTCGCGCTCACCGTGATCGCGGGCTGGTCGCTGGCGTGGATCTTCACCTGGCTGGGCACGATGGCGCGTTCCGCGCAGAGCGTCCAGGGGATCTCGATGATGATCATGTTCCCGCTCACCTTCCTGTCCAACGCCTTCGTCCCCGCCGAGACGCTGCCCGGCTGGCTGGAGGCGTTCGTGAAGGTCAACCCGGTGTCGCACGTCGTCTCCGCGGTGCGCGACCTGTTCAACGACGGGGCCGTGACGGCCGAGGTCGGCTGGGCGGTCATCGGCTGCGCGGTCGTCGTCGCGGTCTTCGCCCCGCTGGCGGTCCGCTCGTACTCCCGCAAGATGTAGCCGGCCGGTGTCAGAACAGCCGTTCCAGGACGGCACGCGCCTCGGCCAGCAGGTCGGGGCCGCGTCGTTCGCCGTACTCGGCCTCGATGCGGGACATGACGCCGGGGGCGATCCGTTCGGCGTGCGCGGACAGGACCGGCCACTGCAGCGTCGGGACGAACCGGTTGTAGGCGAACCTGTCGGCGAGCACGAGCAGCCGGACCGCCTCCTCGGCGGGCAGCGCCCCCTTGCGCAGGCCCCAGATGCCCAGCCCGGCGAGCACCATCCCCATCACGGGGTAGTCCGTGTGGTGCAGCGCGAAGGCGGTCCGGACTTTGCCCCGCAACGACTCGAAGAGGTCCGCGCCGTCGTCGCCCTCGCCGTACAGAGCGAACGCCGAGAGCGCGACGACCTCGCCCAGGACGCCCCACGGCGTGACGCCGTCCCCCGCGCCCGGGACGCGCAGGTTCCGCAGCGCCTCGGCCGTCTCTCGGTGCTGCCGCAGTCCCTCGGCGACGTCGCCGTCGGCGAGGGTCAGCTGGGCCCTGGCGGCCGCGACCGACAGGACCTGCCCGTAGGTGCCCTGGGAGGCGAGCGCCTCCAGATCGTCGACCATCCGCGCGGCCTCGTCGCGGCGGCCCTCGGCGAGCGCCGCCATGGCGAGGGAGGCGCGGATCTGTACGGCGTCGTCCACCGCCCCGAGGCGTTCGAGCACCGGGAGCGCCTCGACGGCATGCCGGGAGGCCGACGCGGTGTCACCGAGGTGCGCGTACAGGCCGGCCAGTTGCGTGTGCAGCACCGCCTGGTGCCAGGGACCGCCGTCATCGGCGACGAGTTCGAGGGCGGCTCGGGCCGCTTCGATCGCGCCGACCGGGTCGCCGACGTTCTCCCGGCCGTGGCTCAGCCAGTGCAGCGCGATGCGGCGGATCATCGGGTCGGGATCGGCGGTCAGCTTGTCCAGGCCGCGCTCGGGATCCGACGCCGCTGTGAGCAGGGCGGTCACCGCCGCCCGGAGGGCGGGGTTCGCCGAGCCGGCGCCCAGCCCGGACAGGAGCCGCGCCAGCGTCCCGGACTCCTCCAGCGGGACGATCATGGTGTTGAACAGCGCGATGCTCAGGGCCGCCCGGGTCCGGTCGAGGAGCCGGGGTGGCGGCGTCCAGCCAGTCAGGGCGGACGCGACGGCGGGGGTGAGAACGATGCTGCGCGGATGGTCTCCGCTGATCGACCAGAAGCCGCCCAGAGCCGAGAACAGCAGCACGACGGCCTCCGGGTCGGGGTCGGCGAGGGCCTCGCGCAGGATGTCGGAGAGGTTCGTCTCCTCCGCACGCAGCCGGTCCATCGCGTCGACCTGCTCCGGCGAGTACAGCCGGGCGCCGTGCCGGTCGGCGTGACCGAGGGCCCACGCGCGTACGGCGGCCCGCGCCTCGTCGGTCTCGCCGGCCGAGTCCAGCCGCATCCGGCCGAACTCCCGCACCGTCTCGAGCATGCGGTACCGGACGGTCCCGGCCGTTTCCACGACGGTGAGAAGGGACTGCTCCACGAGCTCCTCGACGTCGCCCAGAGCGCCGTCGCCGAGCACCTCCTCCGCGGCGTCGAGGGCGAAGCCGTCCGGGAAGGCCGAGAGGCGGCGCAGGGCCCGGCGCTCCCGCTCGCCCAGCAGGTTCCAGGACCAGTCGATCACCGCCAGCAGCGTCTGGTGGCGGGAGGGCGCGCTCCGGTCGCCGCCGCGCAGCAGCGAGAACCTGTCCTCCAGCCGCCGGGCGATCTCGGCCGGTGACATCACCCGCACCTTCGCCGCGGCCAGTTCGATGGCGAGCGGCAGGCCGTCCAGGCGGGTCACGACGGCGCGTACGTCATCCTCGTCGAGGTGCACACCGGGCCGGGCCGCGGTCGCGCGGTCGCGGAACAGCTCGATCGCGTCGGCGGTGCCCAGCTGGGGCAGCGGATAGACGCGTTCGGCGGCGATCGCCAGCGGCGAGCGCGTCGTGGTGAGGACGCGCAGCTCCCGCGTGGTCGCGGCCAGATAGGCGACCAGGTCGGCGACCGCCTCCACCAGATGCTCGCAGTTGTCGAGCACCAGCAGCGTCGGGGCCGGATCGAGCTGCTGGGCGATCCGGGCCCGGATGTCGGCGCGCTGCCGCGGGGTGAGCGTGCGGCGTCCGGTCACCGAGTCGCGGACGCCGAGCACCGACCCGACCTCGCCGACCAGGTCCTCGGGCGCGGTCACGCCGACCAGCTCGACGAAGTGCACCACCGGCTGCGGGGCCTCCCGGGCGACGGCATGGGCGAGCCGGGTCTTGCCGAGCCCGCCCGGGCCGAGGATCGAGACCACCCGGGAGGTGGCGAGCAGGGCCCGTACCCGCCGGAGGTCGTCGTCGCGGCCGAGCAGCGGGGTCGTGTCGAAACGCACGCCGGCGCGCACGGGATTGTCGAGGGCCAGGAGCTCACGATGGACCCGCCGCAGCTCCGGGCCGACGTCGGCGCCGACCCGGTCGCGCAGGTCCGACCGGTAACGCTCGAACCGGTCCAGCGCGGCGCCCGTTCCGCGTACCGTCGCCTCGCTGTGCAGGAGATCGGCGAGCAGTCCCTCGTCCTCGGGGCGGACGCGCACGGCCTCCTCGAGCTCGGGCAGGGCGATGTCGTGGTCGCCGCTGCGGCTCCGGGCCCGGGCGAGCACGACCCGCGCGGCCGCCAGGTCGCGTGCCGCGCGCCCGCGCACCTCGGCCAGCGGGCCGCCGCCGTCCGGCGGCAGCGCTCCGACGCCCAGCGCGAGAGCCTCCTTGGCCGCCACGGCCGCGGCGGCCGGGTCCTCGGAGAGCAGCGCCCGCGCCCGCTCCGTCAGACCATGCAGCCGGCCGGCGTCGACCCGGTCGGGCGGGACGTCGAGCCGGTAGCCGCCCCCCTCCGTTACCAGCGCCTCCGGCCCCACGACCGTCCTGGTCCGGGACACCAGGACCTGCAGCGCCTTGGCCGGATTGGCCGGTTCGTCGTCCCCCCACACCTGCGCGACGAGGCGGTCCGCGCTCACGGTCCGGGAAGCGGACGCCAGGGCCGCGAGCAGTGCCCGAGCCCTCTCGCCGACCACCGGCTGCCCCCGCCACCGCACCCCGGCGAGCAGGCTCAGGTCGATCGGCATGGCGCCAGTCTAGGCTTCACCGGGCCGTCCGCCCGTTCTCGTTTTCGGTCCCGCACCCCGGCCGGCGACGGCGGCGGTTCTCGGATGTGACGCCAGGAGAGGCAGCGGGGCGGAAGCGCAACGATCTGGAGGCGGGACCACTGTGAGCGGATGATGTCTGCCATGCGGGCTTCGCTCCCATTCCGGGGGACGGCGCTGCCGGGACTGGCCGCCCTCCCCGTCATCGTCACGCTGGTCGCCGACGGTTCTACTGTCCGCGGCGTGACCGTGGTGGAGGCCCTCCGCGCGGGCGTGATGCTGCTGGCGGGAGCGTGGGCGGGCGGCCGGCCCCAAAGCCGCGGTATCGGGCGAATCCTCTTGTTCGGCGGACTGCTGGGCGTGGCAGGGCTGGTGTGCCGGCTGCCGGGCCTCGTCATCGCGTCCGACGGACTGGCCGCGAGCTGGAACTCGTGGCTGCACTACTGGATCTGGGTGCCGCAGGTCATGACGCCGCTGCTGCTCGCGACCGCGATCTTCCCGGACGGGCGCCCGGCGCTGCCGATCGCCGCGAAGGTCTCGGTGTTCGCCGTCGCGGCGGCGTCGCTCACCGCCGCGACCTACAACTGGCCGCGCAGCGACGGCGGCGCCGGCGGCAACCCGGCGTCGTTGCCGCCGCGCCTCGGCGACCCGCTGATGGTGATCACGCTCGCCGCCGTCCTCGTGGCGATCGTCCTGGTGCTCGCCTCCCTGGCCGTCCGGTGGAAGAGGGGCGAGGCGGCCGTCCGGCGGTCCCTGCTCTATCCGCTCGCGGCGCTTCTCCTCGGCATCGCGTACGAACTGCTGCGCCCCGTGGTGCCCGAGGCGCCCGGCGACACGTGGGAGGTGTTCCTCCCGATCTACTGCGCCGTCCTGGCCCTCGCCGTACGCCCTCCTGGTCGCCGGCGACTACACAGCATCGGGCGCGGGGGCGCGTGACCATTTCGCGGACGAGCGATTCGCGGGAAACCGGGGGAGGCCTCACTGTCGATCCGGCCGTCTGCCGTTCGTGTAGAGGGTGAACCCGACTATGAAGGAGACGCGGAATGGGCAAGGTCGTCGCGATCGAGCACCTGACACTCGACGGCGTCATGCAGGCACCGGGGCACCCCGACGAGGACCTCCGGGACGGATTCCGGCACGGGGGATGGGCCACCCGGCGCCAGGACCCCGCCATGCAGGAGGCGATGGGCGCCCGGATGACGGACGCCTGGTCCCTGCTCGCCGGCCGGACCACCTACGAGCGTTTCGCGGACTACTGGCCCGCACAGGAGCCGAACCCGTTCACCGACGCGCTCAACCGCGTACAGAAGTACGTCGCATCCACCACGCTGACCGAGCCGCTGACCTGGCAGAACTCCACCCTGCTCAAGGGCGGCGCCGCGGACGCGGTGCCCGGTCTGAAAGAGGAACTGGCCGGCAACCTCGTCGTGTTCGGGAGCGGAGTGCTGGTGAGGTCGCTGCTGCCGCACCGCCTGGTCGACGAGCTCGTCCTCCTGATCCACCCGGTGGTGCTGGGCTCGGGGCGCCGGCTGTTCGACGAGACCTCGCCGGAGTCCTTCGAACTCGTCGACTCCACGACGACCCGGACCGGTGTCGTCATCGCCACCTACCGACCTGGCGGCGGATGAGGGAAAAGATGAGTCGGCGAGGAGACGGGCCCCTACCGCGCTGCCGTCAGGTCCGGCTGGTGACGAGCCGGCGGGCGCTCTCTCCGGCAGCCTGGACGATCCGGTCTCGTGCGGCGCGGGGTCCGGCCGGCAGGAGAGCGGTCAGATCGGTGCCGTGAGCCTCCAGGCGTCCGGCGCCGATGTTGGAGAAGATCGAGAGCGTGTGGGTGATCTGGTACGGCTCCAGGCCGCTGCCGGCCAGTGCCTCGCGTGCGACGGACAGGGGGATCGGCCGGTAACAGACCGGGCGGTTCAGGGCGTCGCTCAACACCTCGGCGACGTCCTGACCGCCGATCGCGTCCACGCCCTCCAGTTCGTAGGTCTTGCCCGCGTGCCGGCCGCGGTGGCCTGCGGCGAGGTCGCGCTGGGTCTCCGCCGCGACCCGGGCGGCGACCTCGGCCAGGTCCTCCTTCGCCACGACGGACACCCGCCCCGCGCCGAACGCGGCGGCGAAGACGCCGGTCTCGGCGGCCGATGCGGCGGCGGCCGCGGCGAGCCCGGCCGGAACCTCGGCGTACAGACCGTTGCGCAGGATCGTCACATCGAACGAGGCCGCGGCGAGGCGCGCTTCGGTCCAGCGGTGCGGCAGCGCGATCGTCAGCAGGTCGCCCGACCTCGCCAGGCTGGTGTAGACGACGTGCCGGACACCCGCGGCCTCGGCCGCGTCCACGACCGCGCCATGGCGGGCCAGCACGACGTCGTCCTCGGCGTATCCGGCCGAGACGAACACCAGGACGTCCACGCCTCGCAAGCCCTCGGCAAGTGAGGCCGGGTCGTCGAAGTCGATCCGGCGTGCGGCCGCCCCGTCGCCCGAGCGGGTGCCGCCGGCCACGTCAAGGCCGTCCTGCGCGGACAGACCACGGAAGATCAGGCCGCCGAGCCCGCCGGAGATGCCGGTGACGAGAATCATTCGAAGCTCCTCGATGTTGGTGCAGGCTGGAACAGCACCCGATCATCCGCGCCGCACCGCGGCATCGTAAGGAGGCACTTTCGTGTCAGTCACGAACACGGCGGTAATCCCACAGGCCGACGGCCCTGTTCCCACCGGACCGTGTGGTGATGACGACTGTGGGATCCGTGATGTGCTCGACCGGCTCGGTGATCGGTGGACCGTACTGGTGCTGGTCGAGCTGTCCAAGGGAACACGCCGCTTCCGGGAGCTGGAGCGGGCGATTCCCGGTATCTCGCAGCGGATGCTCACGCTGACGACCAAACGGCTGTGCCGCGACGGGCTGGTCGAACGGACCGTCTACCCGACCATCCCGCCGCAGACCGACTATCGGCTCACGCCGATGGGGAAGAGCCTGGCGGACATGGTGTTCGCCCTGGCCGACTGGTCCCGCGATCACAAGGATGCCGTCGCCGCGGCCCGCAGCCGCTGGGATCGGGAGCACGCGTGAGTCACTTGAAGCGATGCCGTCCTGAGCCGGGCCGATGAACTCCGTGTCCGGCCCATCCTCCGGGCCCGGATGCCGGCCTCGGCCGGCCCGTCGAGTTCGTGTCGCGATCTTGCTGATCACGTGCCTCGGTCCGCTCGCGCTGACGGGCTGCACCCTGGACGAGCCACCGTCGCTGCCGCCCGCCGGTGTCTACGAGCATGAGGCGGCGGGTGAGGACTCGCAGGCCGAGGAGGCTCCGACCGACGGTACGGCAGGGGCTCTCACCCGGCCGTTGCGGAAAGCCGGTTGGTTCTGCGCGCGAGTACGAGCCAACGCGGACGGCCGTGCCGTATGGTGCCGGATCGCTCGCCGCGACGAGGCGGAGACGGTCTATCCGCAGGTAGCGCAGTTCCTGCTCGACCGCGACGACCGGCTCGCCTGGGCATGGTTCCCGTCCACCGAGGCGGACCATGAGAATCAGGTTGCCGCGGCCGCGGCGCCGGCGCTGACCGCGATCTGGCCCGACGCCGGTGATCGCGTGCGACAGGAGATCGACGACTTCGATCGCGATGTCAAGACACGTGCGACGCGACGAAGTGACGACATTCCCCGGACGGGGTGGCGGGACACGCACGCGGACTACAGCTACGACGGGCACACCGGGCTGATCGTCACCGCCCGGGGCGCCTCCGTGCGGCGCTGGCCGTTCGGCTCCGAGCACTACGCGACCACGATGAGCTCCGCCGTCGATGATCTCCTGGTTGGTGGTTACGACTGCTTCTATCCACCTCAGCAGAGCTGCAACCGGCCCCAGTCGAACGGCTACTTCCGGGTCGCCCTCCGCGGTGATCGGATCGTCTCGGCCCAGTTCGGCATCGGCAGCCTGATCGAGTCGGGCCGGCAACGACACCTGCTCAGCGAGGAGTTCCCGCACGGCCTCACCTTCCTTACCGAGGCCGTCCGCCGTCCGGTCACCGAGCGCATCGAACAGTCCCGGCGGTCCGGCACCGGCTTCGCCGGCATCGTGGCCGGAACGGTCGTGATCATCGACGCACGGCGGGGCGCCGCGGAGGGAGATGATCTCGTGGCGTACTTCGACATCCAGATCGGCGTACCGCTGGCCGCGACCTGATCGCGCAGGCCGGCTTGGGCTCGCCCGTTACCGGGCCCTACTGGTCCTGGTTCTTGTCCGCCTGACGCTGCTGCTCGCGGTAGGCCCGGCGCTGCTCCTCGGCCCGCTCCCGGCAGCGACGGAGGAACTCCTCGTCGTCGTCGGGGTTGGAGGGGACGAATCGGCCCGGCCGGTCGTACTCGGGGAAGCGCCCGGTGTTGCCCTTGTAGGGCAGTCCGCCGGGCCGCATCACGCCCTGCGGCCGGCCGAGGAGCAGCCACAGGATCGATCCGACCTCGGGGAGGAACAGGACGATCATGATCCACAACCCCTTGGGCAGGTTGCGGCAGTCCTCCTCCGCCGTGACGATCACGTCGAACAGGCAGAAGATCCATAAGGCGAGCAGAACCAGACCGAACCCGCCGTAGATGAGGGGCATTTCGGAATCCTCCCAGTGTGAGACGCGCAGAGCGTAGTGGATCCGATCTTCGTCTGACGCGGCTTTCCCGGTATGGAAGCTTTTCCGATACGGCTGCGCGATTCACCCTCAGCGCGTAGTGCTCACCAACCCGGGCGCATCCCCTGTTTCGGCACGCACGCGATCAGGGTCGCTCACGGCTTAGATGCATCGGCGCACATAGGCGGGCACGATGGCGGGGTGTCGGACTTGGTGTGGGATGAAGTGAGGAGTTTCTTCGATCCGAACTCGATGGGAACGCTGCCGGATGTATGGGTTTCGAGTGCCCACGTCTTCGTGTTTGGCCCGCCCCAGGGGTACTTGCGATCTTCCGGTTCCTGTCGGATGACGTGATCGACTTTGACGTCGATCTGCGGGAGTTGCAGGGACAGGGACGGCTGGACAACCATGGTCGCCCCCTCGTCGCCCTGCTCGATGACACGCTTACGGCACGCCGAGCGCAGTCCTGGTCAGGGGCTCCATCTTGTCGGCCCTCTGTCCTACGGTGTGCCAATACGAGGTTGTCCTGGCGATCGGAGTGATGAGCATGGGGCTGACGACGCCCCCGGCACCCTTTGATGTAGCGGCCGTCTTCCCTGAGCTGGAAGGCCGGCGCAGGACGACCGTCCGGTTGCATCCGCGCCGCGGTGCGCCGACCATCACGGATAGTTCTATGGGCGGGCCGTTGTTGTGGCCGGCCGATGAACCCTGGCCCATCTGCCCAGCGCCTGAGACGCATGATCCCCCGGAAGGGTTTGATCCGCTACCGCTGGTTCCAGTGCTTCAGCTCTTCGTCGGCGATGTCCCGGAGCTGCCGTTTCCCGACGACACCGATACTTTTCAATTGCTGTGGTGTCCGGTCGATCACGAGCCGTTCTTTCAGCCTCACCCGGTCGTACGCTGGCGTAAGGCGACGGCAGCCGGGTCTCTCCTCACCGAGGTCCCCGAACCCCATGCCGACAGCGAGGAGTTGTATCTGCCTGCCGCGTGCGTGTTGTCGCCGGAGCGAGTGGGGGAGTATCCGGCCGGATGGGAACTGTCCCCTGAGCTCAGGGCTCGCATCCGGGACTGGGAGGAGAATTTCCCGAACCCCGATGGCTGGGAGTACTTCTCCCACCTGTCAGTGGCTCCGGGAAGCAAGGTCGGGGGGTGGATCGACTGGATCCAGGATCCGGTCAAGGTCGAGTGCAGCCGCGGCCATGAGATGGAGCACCTGTTGACGGTCGCAAGCTGGGAGCACAACGTCCACTCCCGCAAGAGATGGACACCTTTGGAAGAGCAGCACCTGCTACGTCGCCATCAAGTCCCGGAGCTTCAGGAACCCGCAGACATCATGCTCGGCGACGCAGGGTCGATGTACCTCTTCGTCTGCTTGGCGTGCCCGGAGCGTCCGGTGGAGATGGTCGGCCAGTGCTCGTAGCCCCGCCGGTATGCGCGTCACGCGCGCTTGCGCCTTGTCCGGTCCACTCGAAGGCGGGAGGCTGGCGACGTGGGGATGGTCAGCAGGGTTGTGGCCGGTGGCGTGCCGGTCGCGGCAGAGGATTACGGGGGAAACGGCAGGGACGTTCTCCTTCTCCATGGGGGAGGACGATCCCGCAGGGATTGGGATTCCTTTGCTGGGCTTCTCATAAGCAACGGATTTCGCGCGGTCTCGATGGATCACCGTGGGCATGGGGAGTCCGGCGAGGCGCCATGGTCATGGGACGAGGCGCTCGCGGATGTCGCTGCCGTTGTCGAGGAGTATGGACTTCACCGGCCTATGATCGTCGGGCATTCGCTCGGGGGTATGGTCGCCGCGTTGTGGGCCGGCGAACATGCGGAGTGTCCGCTCGCGGTGAACCTTGATGGTCATGGCAATCCGACGCGTCCAGACCAGTTCTTCGGTCTGGACGAGGTCTCG
Source organism: Microbispora sp. ZYX-F-249 (assembly GCF_039649665.1). Lineage (NCBI taxonomy): Bacteria > Bacillati > Actinomycetota > Actinomycetes > Streptosporangiales > Streptosporangiaceae > Microbispora > Microbispora maris. The sequence goes on from NZ_JBDJAW010000016.1 coordinate 34,353, forward strand.
GCAGCCGATGCCTGCCGGGCGATGACCGGGTTCCTGGCTGAGATGGGCCGGGGGCTTCCGGAGGAGTTCCTGCAGGTCATGAAGGAGATAGACGCCCTGGGCCTGTGCACCGTCTATCGCGCTGTGCGTTGTCCGCTCCTTGTCGTCAGCGGCGACGCTTCGGCTTTCGCAGCAATGTTCCCGGAGCATCTCGTCACGGCGTGGAACGCCTACTGCCTCTGGCTCGAAAAACAGCTTGAAGCAATTACTCGGGAACTGCCTCTGGTCCGGCACGTGTCACTGGGGACAGGGCATGATCCTCATATTGAGGATCCTCAGGCTCTGCTGAGTGTTTTGATTGGACACCTGAATCTACGCAGAGAGAAGTGGAGCGGGTGACGGGAGGCGAACCTGCGCTGTCGGTTGAGAATCGCGAGGAGGATCACGCGGGGTGTTCCTGCTCCGGCCGGCGTGCAGGTTCGTCGGTGGTCACGGAGAACAGCAACCAGTCGACACCGGGCACAGTGAAGTGAGCACTGACCGTCTTGGTGGCGATGCCTTCGAATTCCAGGTCGTCGTCGAAGGTATTGCAGGTGACGGACCAGGGGAAGGCAATCCTCTGCGCCACGAGCAGGGTACGGAATACGGCCTCCTGCGGCTCCTGTATCCCGAGCGGGGAAGTCATCTGGACCGCGGCCAACTCCGGGATCTTCCAGTAGCGCTCGTAGGACAGGAGCGTGAAGGGCTCTCCCACGGCCTTGCCCATGCTGGCGATTACTCGTTCGGCTCCGGCCTGCTTGTTCACACGCAGGTAGCCTCGCCAGTAAATGACTCTGAACACGGCGTCATGGTGGCACGGGAGCCAGATGCCGCGCACCTGCGCGCACCCCGAAGAATTTCCGCGGGCGATGTGACCCGAGCCCGGGGGTTTGTTCTGTGGGGCTCCACAATCGACGGCGACTACCTTGGCTGGACGACAATGGGCACGCCGGAGGAATGGCCTGTGGCGCTTATCGGTGATGATGACGAGGCGCAGGAGCACTTGTTTGTGGCGACCCTGACTGAGCAGCTGGTCGGGTGGGCTTCGAGCGCGCGGTTCGACAGCGGTGGATTCGCCCGTAGAGATGAAGATCGCCCCCTGGTATGTGAACCCCGGTAGTAGGGCGACTCTCTCGTGGGGCGGGCCGAGCTCGCGGCCGAGTCGGGCCCGGGGCTCGAGGACCTCAGGGTCCGCTACCTGCTGAGCCGGCCGGGTGGGACAGTGAGCACTATGAACACTGTCCTCAATGTCATCTGGCTGATCTTCGCCGGCCTGTGGCTCGCATTAGGCTACGTCGTGGCGGGGATCATCTGCTGCGTCCTCATCGTCACCATCCCGTTCGGCATCGCGTCGTTCCGTATCGCGGGCTACGCGCTGTGGCCGTTCGGCCGGACCGTCGCCGACAAACCGTCCTCCGGTGCGTGGTCGGTGCTCGGCAACGTCATCTGGCTGCTCGTCGCCGGGATCTGGTTGGCGATCGGGCACATCGCCACCGCGATCCCGCTGTTCATTTCGATCATCGGCATCCCGCTGGGGATCGCGAACCTCAAAATGATCCCGATTTCGCTGATGCCGCTGGGCAAGGACATCGTTCCGGTGAGCCGCGGATAAGTGGCCTGCGATGACGAGTGGGTCTTCTCGGGGCGGACGAAGTGATCGCTGATGCGATCAACAAGCAGCTCGAGCGCCGTGACGACGACGGGGGCACGGCTGACGCGGTGAGACGTTGACCTGGACGTATGGCGATCCCTTCGAGCCTCAGCACCATTCCTCGATGTAGAGCAGACGTTGCCCAGTTTCATCGCCGAACTCGTAGCCCATGTACACGGTGTCAGAGGTCGCAGACTCAGACATGCATGCGTAGTTCCGGCGTACCAGCTCCGAAAGAGCAACCCGCTCCTCGTCCACGACCCACCGCAAGTCAAAGCCGCCGGATTCGCCTAGCAATACCGGAACGTCGCGGCGGCGTACGAGGCTCCGGACAGTCCTGGGGTCAAGCTTGCGCCTCCGCACTTGCCAGGTGCGGCCATCGGGATCCGTCAGCTCCCCCGAAGAGCCGGGGCTCAATCTAGTCATCTCGCGAGTCTCGCCTATCTGTGCTCGGCGTACATTCCGTGGCGGTCCGAGCGGCGGGCGCGCGCGAGAACGGCCCGGGCCGCACGCGCAGCGTGGGGCCCGCAGGCTCGGGCCGCCTGGCGGCGCGGAGCGCCGCCCTTGATGTGCTGTGGCTCGACCCCGTGCGAGGGATCGTCGAGTGCCACGAGTGCGGCGAGAAGGCCACCGTCATCGTTGACGGTCTCGGCCCGGCCGACCTCCTCGACCCCCTCAGCGCGTGGGACGGTCACCGGTGACCAACCCGCACGACCGCTCCGCACCTCGCGCCGCCCGGATGGCTCAACCGCTGGCCCGTGAGGTCGTGGAAGAGATTGCCAAGCAGTACGGCGTCTGTATCCGGCCGGTTCCGCTGCGGCGGCAGGACATCCTCACCGGACAGGTGAGGTAATGGACGTCCCGTGCGGGGCCACGTTGGAGAGCAAGTGCCCGCCGTGCGCCAAGCGCAACCGGCAACTCCGGCGGGCGCAGTGCCGGGAAGGCTGGCACCTCGACCACGATCCGAATCAACCTTCCCGACAAGGCCGACGACGACCAGCGCCACCTCGTGGAACTGCGGGCCGACGCGCGAACAGGGGTGCAGGTCAGGGCTGGCCGAGTGACCGTGAGTCCCCGCGATCCACCGCTGATCGCCGTCCGTTCTGGCACGCATCTGGCACGGACGTCGACTCTCTCTCGTCGGTGTCACAACAGGCTCGTAATGGGCTTGACGTCCTCACGCCGGCTCCCGGAATGATCGTCAGATGTTCGACTTCGGGATCAGCGGATACAGGCCCGTATGGCTGAGCGGGACTTCAGCAGTCGCCGCCGCACATGGTCGGAGACTGGCCATGCTGGAAGGGCGAAGGCTGACGTGCGCTCTGCTGGTGTGGGACCTCGACGAGGATGTCTGGTTCTCCGATGGCCTGGTCCTGTTGGACTTCGAGGGCGAGCAGATCGAGATCGTCCACCAGAAGTTCGATGAGATCTCGATCACGTGGAACACGGTCAATCCGGCTCGGCCGTTGGATTGGGCGGGGGAGGGATTCCGGCTGGCATGGCGAGGGGGTGTGCCTGACGATCTGGCGCGATTGCTGGGGCAGAGGCTGCAGGCCGTGGAGCTGCTGACGTGGATAGGGGAGGACATGGCGCAAGGGATGGTGGCGGTTGGATTCCTCTTCCCGCACGGTCGGGTGACGATTTACAACGCTCTCGATGAGAACGGCCTGGAGTTCGGAGACCCTGATCAGCGGTATGCGCGCCGGAGGCTTAGCGCGTAGTGCTCGTGATTCACTGGCGAGGCTTATCGCCCCTGAAGATTGGAGCGGGTGACGGGAATCGAACCCGCGCTGCCAGCTTGGGAAGTCTTTCAGGACCATGCGCTCTGAGCTGGGAGTACGTTGACCTGGGCCTACAGCGGTCGAGTCACCGTGAGTCCCCGCAGCTCCCCACTGATCGCCGCCAACCGAACGGGCACGCCACGGGTACGCCATCGTGTTCCTGCCGCTAGCGAGATCGCCAGCGTAGACTCGGAGTATGAGCGCCGGGCATGCGCATGAGGAGCTTCATCACCTGGTCGACCGGCTGTCGCCGGACCAGGCGGGTCGGCTGCTGCGGTTGGTCAAGACAGACCCGGAACTCGCTGAGGCCGCGAACGATGATTTGTCGGAACCGGTACGGCGTCGCCGACTGTCGATCGCGGGAATCGGCGCATCCGGAGAAGGCGATCTATCGGAACGGGTCGAAAATCTGCTGGCGGAGCGATTCAATCGGTCGGTGTGACCGCTACGCTCCTGGACACAGAGCCGCTGATCGCCGTTGTCGATCGCGATGACAAGCACCATGCCTCATGTGTGCGACTCCTTGAGCAGTTGGAAGGGCCGTTGCTTCTTCCTTCGACCATCCTGATCGAGGCTGGTTGGACGATCAACAGGCACATGGGACCGGCCGTACACGCGCAGTTCCTTGATCTCGTCATTGAGGAGTTCGAGCTGGTCGATCTGCTTGCCGCTGACGTACGACGTATGGCCGAACTCGTCCGGCTCTACGAGGATGCTCGCCTCGACCCTGCAGATGTGTCCGTAGTCGCAATCGCCGAGCGGCTGGGAATCACACAGATAGCGACGATCGACCGGCGCGACTTCGGCCTAATCCGGCCCCGGCATGTGGCCGCGTTCAGGCTGCTGCCGGAGGTGCTCGCTTAGCTCTTGGAGCGGGTGACGGGAATCGAACCCGCGCTGTCAGCTTGGAAATAGACTACTGATCTTGCCGTGCTGAGCTGCGAAAACAGGGGCGCAGGTCAGGGCTGGCCGAGCGACCATGAATCTCCGCGATTCACCGCTGGTCGCCGTCCGTTCTGGCATGCATATGGCACGTGATCAAGGTCGTGGCCTGGCCGCTTCTCTACCTGGCCTCGCGTTGGTCATTCAAGTCGAGCAGGGAGACAATTCCTGACGTGCACTCCATCTACCAGGACGGAAACGACGCTGGGCGGTTTGCCGCTCAGATCTATCGGGGGCTGCGTGAGGGCGACCTTCGCGCCGAGCCGGTGGTCGAGCTTGCGTGCCAAATAGAGGAACTCGATGCAGGCCGCCCTCCGGTGCAAGAGATCCTGAAACGCCCGACAGCGGAGTTGACATCTGAGGAAGTGGCCTATCTCGGGCGGGACCTGCTTAGGGTGACAGGCTTCGATCAATTATGGGCCACGCTGGAGACAGCAGTGAAGGTCGTGGAAGGCGATGTCCGCGCCTCAGGTATCGATGCGGTGCTGACAATCGTTATCCCGGACTGGGATGACAGCGGCTGCGCGCGGGTGCAGTGCTGCGGCGGTTGTGGCGGTCCTGCCATCTGGCCGAGCAGCGGACGAGACGTCAGCGTCGCCCTTGTCGAGATCGCAGACGCAGCTCAGGACGTCGTCATGGAACACATCTGGGGAGTGTGGCCGACCTGTCCCGAGCACCGGCTTGGCCTACATGCTGCCTTGGTGGAGGGAACCGCAGTATGGCAATGCGCGGGCGCGGGCCTTCACACTGCGGCTGCCATCGGTGACCTTGGACTGAGTGCTCGCCAAAGTCATTCTCACCGGTCGAAGTGAGGAGACGCATGAGGCTCGGTCATGTGCAAGGCCATAGGTTGACCTGGGCCTTCGTACGTGGAGCGGGTGACGGGAATCGAACCCGCGCTGTCAGCTTGGGAATTGCATGGATCACGTCATGAGTGACCGTGATTGTCCCCTCGTCACCCTGCTTAATGGCCCGTTAATGGCCCACCCACCAGAGCTGCCTGCCGAGGGCGTGAAGAGCGGTCAAGATGACCTTGTGATGGATTTCACCTATGCCATCTCCTTGGTGGCTATTGATCGTGAGGTTCCAGACGACGAGATCAGGAGATGGTGGAACTGGAAAGAGACGCCGCTGCTTGACGACCTCGTGGCGGCCGCTCCTCGGCTCCGCCTCGGGAGGGTCTTGGACAAGCACGGCGACGTTCCCGGCCCGGCTCGCCGTGTCTCTTCCCTGCTCTTCCTACGAGGTACCACGCCGCAATACGTCGTCCCCCGGCTCGACGATGAACTGATTGGCGAGCTTCTGGCTGCGTACCAAGGGCGAGATGATGACGGCCCGGGTACTCAGCAAGCTGATCCCGCAGAGGTCGCCGCCTTCCTGGCAACTCATCATGGCACCGGAGTCCTTACCGATGAGGACCAGGAGCCGTAGCTTGCGCGGACGCGCATGCCTCAGGCCCCCTACCTCAGCCAGTTACGGTCAGAGACGATGCGCGGGACTTGGCGGTCACCCCGGAGCCGGAGCCCCCCGCCGGAGGCGTTGGTTGTTCCGCTTGGGCATGTGGAGGGACGGGGTACCGGGGTGCGATCATCATGTCTATGACGTCGATCAGAAAGGGCTATGCCTCGTAGGCGCCCCTCGCAGGTCCGTGCACGTGGGTCGGTGTGCGGAACTCACAGAGCCTCGATCCATCAGGTCCCTGGTCTCGGCCGTCGTCCCATGGCCGCGGTGATCAGGCTTGAACACACCAAAATGCGGCCGGGCGAGGTAGCCGAGGCGTTGCTCGCGTGGACACAAGCAGTGGTCCCCGGATCCGCTGATCGGATCGCACCGACATGTATGTGCCCTGAGTGCTGCGGAGTGGCCCCACGCTGGAGGCTTGAGCAGGCGCTCATGGCTTTGCCGCCATGGGCCAGGCTCTACCTGTACTCCTTGGTTCTCCCGCTGGACAGGCGGTTTCTCGCTCGGACGTCGCTGGATCCGCATGCCTCGCCTGAGTGGCCTTGGTGGCAGCGGAGGCACTGACTTCCGCGGCTTGAGCATGACCGAGTCGTCCGGCTCATGGGTGTGCGGCGGAGTAGACGTGCGCCCCGAGCCGCCGGCGGCCGGGATCGGCCCGCAGGCCGCACGCCCGGCCGCCGAGCGGGCGCAGGGCCGCGAGGCGGCGCGCAGCGCCGCCCTTGACAGTTACACGATGCTCGCGGTGGAGAGTGTCACGGTATTCAACCTCGTAACGTCCGTCCTCCAGGAGAGCTACAGAGGCGAACCAGGTCGAGTCCTCTTCGTCGGGCTCGATGATGACGTAGGTGTTATCCGGATGGGTGAAATCCTCGATCATCATGTAGATGGCGTCTTCGGAAGGATCTTCGTGTTGACGTCACCGCCCTCGGACTTCGCAAGGTAGTAGACGGGTTCGCGCTCCATGGCTGCCCATCGGTTCAGTGGCCCGACCACAGCATCCAAGATCCAAGCTTGGAACAAGACCTAATGGCCCGCTGATGGCCCGAGAAGAATGAAGCGCCTCGAAAACAATCAAGGCCCGGGTCTGGATTGCTGTCCTGACCTGGGCCTTCGGGCTTGGAGCGGGTGACGGGAATCGAACCCGCGCTGTCAGCTTGGGAATCGCACAGATCATGCCTCGTAGGGCGGCTGACCTGGGCTTCGGACGGGTCATGAGTGACCGTGGTTACCCCCTCGTCACCCTGGCTAATTGCACGCCAATTGCACGACGATCACGCACACGACTGCGGCGGCACGCCATGCGCGCGCCCCCGGCCCCTGCTCCGCCCCCGTCCTCCTCGTAGCTGCCGACACCCAGGACGGGACCACCGTGTCAAGGGTCAGCGAAGCTGATCGCGTGCGACGCCGTAGGCGCCCTTGACTCGGCGGGCTCGGCCGGGACACTTGAGCAGCGAGGAGGACGGCAACACGCTCCCGATCGTTAGATCGTGTGAACCCAGAAGTACCGGCCGACGTTTCATGTGTATGACGCGTAAGCGCTGGGTCGCGCTCGCCGCCTCGGTCACCTTGGTTCTGGCGGCGCTGCTGTGGTGGATGGTCACGGAGAACGACCGGCGGCTCGATGCCCAGATACGGCAGGCTCTTGAACGTTATGAGCAAGCTTTCGCGAGAGATGGCGTCGGTGCTACTCCAACACCTCCTCGGCGGGAGGGATATGGCCGAAGTCTCGGCGTTCTGTCAATCGAGAAGGTGACCGTGCATAGGGACGGACAGACGCTTACCGCTGAGTTTGTTGGGGCCTTGTCCGCTGGAGCTTGTGGCGCGGATTACACCGCCCGCGCCGTGGAGTCTGAGCATGCGGTTCTGATCGTGGTGGAGGAGCACCCGCACGTGCACGTGGGGGCACGGGCCTGCACCGCTGTGGGAATCCTCAACCAGGTGACCGTACGGCTCAGCCGTCCCTTGGGTGAGCGTGCGGTGCTGGAGGCCGAAAGAGGGATGCCAGTTCCCTCGACCTCATGAGGTGACAGGGTGCTCGCTACTGGCGGACGGACCGAGCTGCCGGCGGCCGGGACCGGCCCCCAGGCCGCATGCCCGGCCGCCGAGCGGGCGACGGGCCGCGAGGCGGCGCGGAGCGCCGCCCTTGATCCCTAAGATGCTAATTCGGCAGTCCATTGCCTGTCAGCGGCAACGGCGCAGTTGGACCCCGAGGCTCAACCGCAACAGATGGTGTTGCCACAGAACGAGCGGTGAGGCTCGGGGTAGCCCGGGCGGGCACATGCAGGACCACTGCGGGGATCAAGCCCAAGTAACAGGGCCATTCGCACTCTTTCGTTCCGCAGGAGTATGTAGACAAAACCTCCACGAGGGTTGATCATGGGTCGGAAGCCTCGTGTTGCTCATGTGGAGCTGTAAGGGATACAACCTGTGTCAATTCCATATTGAGTTGACGATTGGTAGCGCTGTGGATGGATACTGTTGCGCATGGAATACAAGGTATTGCCCCTCAAGCGGCTCCTCCTCGACACGCTCAATCCTCGGCATGACCCCATGACTGGCCAGCAAGATGCCATGCATGCCCTGCTGGCAGGCAAGGGAGGGGCACAGCTATTAAGGCTCGCAGAGGACATCGCAGAATATGGGCCAAGCCCCATCGAGTTACCACTTGTTATCCCTGAAGGTCAATTCTTTGTCGTCGTAGAAGGTAATCGGCGTATTGCGGCGATGAAGCTGCTCCAAGATCCGACCTTAGCTAGGGGCTCAAAAATCGAGCAAGCGATCCTTGAGCTTAGTAGCAGAACTGATTCCGCTATAGAGCTCCCGTGCGTTATCGCAGAGTCGCGGGATGAGGCTAGACGTTGGATCGAACTCCGGCACAACGGCAGTCAGCTAGGCGTCGGAGTTGTCGGGTGGAGCCCAGAAATGCAAGTGAGGTTCACTGGCATCTACTCCGGCCAGAGAGGACGGGCTCTCAGACTGACTGACGCGCTAGAGGCTGCATTTGCAGACGACGAGGAAATGAAGGGTCTCCTGCAAAGCGTCAAGTTGACCAGGCTGACGACACTCGGAAGGCTTGCTAGCGACCCAGATTTTCGTGCAGTAGTTGGGCTCACTTTTAAGCAAGATAAGCTTACGAGTGAGTACCCGCTTCGGGCGATGCGGCCTATCTGGCTCAAGGTCATGAAAGACCTGGCCGGATCGGTTACGGTCTCCTCTCTGAAGAATAAGAAGCAGCGGGGAGATTACATTGAGAAGCTCAGCGGGCTTGCTCCTCATCCAGAGGATGAGCCGACCCAGTCGGTGCCACCGCAAGAGGAAAGCCCTCCGCCTGCAGACCGGCCGAGAGAACCGGCCGGCGAGCCAAAAAAGGGCGGGCAAGAAACTCTATGGGAAGAGCCCTCCGCGGAACCTGCTCCTGACCCAGAGCCGGTACCGTCTCCTAGGCCGACGCAACCTATGGGTGATGACAGGGGCAACGTGTCCCGTGTCTCTAATCAGAGGCCGCGGCCTATGCGGTTGTTCTACGGCGTCAGGCTGGCCAATGTCGGCCCAAAGGCTAAAGACGTTCTCCGGGAAGCTCAGCGGATAGATCTACATGAGTACCCAAATGCCGGGGCTGCTCTCATCCGTATCCTGGTCGAGCTAGTCATCGGCGAAGCAGTGGAAAGGCTCAAGTGGGAGGCGAGAACTGAGCTGAGAGACAGAATCAACGTATGTCTCGCCAAGCTCGATCCCACGAACAAGTCGGATCGGTACCTGCCGGTTCGCAGGGCGATGAGCGACAGGGATAGTCCCTTCTCAATGAGGTCCATGCAGGGCTATCTGCACAACGCCCATCTACCTGCTGACCCCCTCGGTCTCCGTGCACTTTCGGAAACTTATGCTACGCTTCTGCGTGATCTGGATGCCCAACTAGAAAGTCTCCCCCGAGCTTGAGATACTTCTATATTAGCCCGTTACGATACCCGGGCGGCAAAGCGGCCCTCGCCGACTTTTTCGCTGAGATAATTTCATCTCAGGGAACTCGCATCACGACTTTTGTCGAGCCTTTTGCGGGAGGTGCGGGGGCCGCCCTGCGCCTACTTTATACGGGAAGAATAAAGCAGCTCTTGCTGAACGATGCGAATCCGGGAATTGCGGCTTTCTGGAGGAGTGTCTTCTGGCATACCGATGAACTAAACGAGAGGTTGCGTAGCTGCGAGCTGTCCATTGATGCGTGGCATCACTATCGAGCCGTCTATGATGATCCGCTATCTTCGGAGATAGAGCTAGCCTTCGCTACGCTATACCTCAACCGAACCAATCGGTCCGGAATACTTGGCGCGCGGCCGATCGGAGGATTGCGCCAAGATGGTAAGTGGAAGATCGATGCTCGATTTAATCGCCAAGATCTAATTGACCGTATCACTATTCTCGGGCAGTATCGTGATCGGGTTCAGGTGTCACAATCCGATGCCCTGGAATTCTTGGAATCCACGCCTACGCGAAGCTCGTTTTTTTATGTTGATCCGCCATATCTTGGGCAGGGTGACGAGCTATACCTTAACACGCTACAGTGGGCTGATCATTTGCGTTTAGCGAACATCCTGCACCGTCGTCACCGACGATGGGTAGTAACTTATGATGCAGATCCGCGTATTCCTTCGATTCTGTATCCCGGCTTGCGTTGTGCCGAGTTCTCCATCAAACACACGGCGGCAAGGCAGCAAATAGGTTCAGAGTATGCAGTTTTTTCTGACAAGCTGACCGTTGACAGCATCAAGTTGCTGAGTCGAGGCTATTCCGCTTGGTTGTCAGACAGAGCTGATCGCGATGCCGCTGTCTCCTAATTGTCGGACCTGAGGCCGATTGAAGGCGACCACGTAGCAGTGGTTGTTAGTCGAGCAGATCAGGGCGGCGACTAGTTAGGGCGCGGCGGGCCGCCACGTAGCGTTCGTGGAAATTGTCGGCGAGAGCTTCACGACGGTAGCGCTGACGTAGGACACGGTCGAGGTCTCCGGCCCGGTTCACGAGGTCGGTGAGGGACTTGCGCTCGATGTCGAATGCGGCCATGCCTCGCTCGACGGCGGCGTCAAGGTCTCCGCGTCGGGCGTGGACGATGCCGAGGTCTATGTGGGCGTCGGCGACGCGCATAGGTGCGTTAGAGGTGCCGTCCGGGCGGGTGTGCATCTGGATCGTCTCCAGCGCGTGTTCCTCGGCCCGGTCGTTGTCCTCAAGCCACGTGTACGCAGTGGCGGCGTAGAAGACCCACTTGGCGTGGTCGAACACGAAGTGGTGATCCGGGTTCTCGGGGAGCGGCAGTTTGGCGAGGATGTCGGCCCCGCGTGAGAGCGCCTGGTCGGCTTCGCGGCGGTCGCCGATGCGGGCTAAGCCGCGGGCTTCTTGCAAGGTGAGCTGTACCTGTGCGCTGGATTGGCCGGCGAGGGCCTGGCCCTGGCGGGCGGCCGTGACAACGTCCTCGTATCGGCCTTCGACCAGGGCGAACCATGCGGACATCTCGTGTGCCCAGCCCATGAGTTCGCCGTGTCCGACCTGGCGGCCCATCTCGTAGGCAGCCTGCCGGGCCGTCTCGGCTTCCTCACGCTCGCCCAGGTCGTAATGAACGCAGCCGAGCAGGGCGGTAAGCCATCCGGTGATGACCAGTAGTTCGCGGTGCTGGTCGAGTGTGATCCTGCCGGACAGGAGCCGGGTCACCTGGGCGAGGCGCTTTTGTGTCCGGTCGCGCAGCGTCGCGGCGGGGACAACCGGGTAGGCGCGGCACAGCAGATCGACGGCCTCGGCGAGGGCTTCGAGGGTGCCGGTCCCGACATCGGACGCCTGGAGCTGCTGCGCGAGCTCCATCGTGCCGTACAGTTCGGCCTCGGCCCGAAGCGCGTCGACCGGCATGACGTGTGCCTCGATGAGGCGGCTATTGCCGCTGCCTCTCTTTGCGGGAGAGAAGCCGAGATCTTCGGGCTGTAGTCCGGTGGCTTGAGTCAGCGCGAGTCGAAATGGGGCACGAGGCCAGGAGACTTCGCCGGCCTCCCATCGCCTAATGCGTTCTTCATCGACCGCGAGACGTTCCCTGATGCCCACAGGAGTGCGGTTAATCCGCTCGGCGAATTCGGCGCGGGTGAGCTGTTGCGCGTTGCGCCATGCGCGGAGTTGGACATTCGGGATGCTGTCTGGCATCTCGGGGTCTTCCTCCCGTCGGGGGGTCATCAGGGGGTTAAGAGGGGGGCTTTTCGGGGGTCCTATCGCACTCGCTTTGCCGGTGGACTTGCCATCAACCAACCACGGTACGTCAAGCGGCTTCCCGCCACAGGGAACGCCGGATGAACGAGGAGATGGCGACGGTGACCCGGCCAGACGAGAACAGCGAGGCAAGACCCTGTCCTTCGTGTCGGGGACGTGGCACCAAGCGGTGCCATTCACGCCGTCAGCTCGTCGTCGGCGGCGAAACCAGCGACGAACACGACTCGGGTGGGGAGCGGGAGTGCCTCGACTGCCTCGGAAACGGCCGGGCCGAAGGGAGCGGAACATGAACCCGATCGAGGTTGCGGCGGTGGCCTACATGAACCGAAGCGACGAGGCGGACAAGCTCATCCGACTGCGTGACGCGCTGACCCGACTCAGCATCAACGCTGAGCTGCGCGACAACAACACGGCGCTGATGGTCAACCCGCCAAGTGGGCGGGGGATGCCGGTGTGGGTCTTCGTCGGCTATGGCGGCCAGTACTACTCATGGAACTCGGCAGGCAGGCGGCACCCCGTGTCCGATCTGGAGGGCGCCGCGAAGGTGATAGCCGCCTACGTTTGCCGCTGAAGCGGGCGCGGCGAGGCAGTGAGCCGACGACGGGTCGGCAGCCATCAATCCCTGCCTCGTCGCGCCCTTGATCTCCGGCAGGGCCACAGTGACTCGCCCCCGTGTCCCCCCGTGTGGCCCTGCCGGTCCCCTTCGCCCGGACTGCGAGTGCAGCCGAACGAGGTGACAGAAGCATCGAGCCGGTCTAGGCTCAAACTTAGTAAAACAACCTGTCGGCTGCTGGACGGTCGTGATGTCTCTAGAGTCCGTGCCTCCGAAGTATGCACAGCTTGTGCAGACACTTCAGCGGCGTATCGAAGCGGGGGACTACCCTCCCGGAACCCTCCTGCCGAGCGAAAACCAGCTCATCCAAGAGTTCGGCGTCTCCCGTCCGACCGTCGTGGCGGCCCTCCGCATGCTTCGGGAACAGGGCTGGATCGATTCCCAGCAGGGCAAGGGCCGTTTCGTGCGGGGCCGTCCCGCCCTCGCCTCGCTCGAACAATCCCGGCCCGGCCACGCCTACCTCACCAGCGCCGAGACACCCTCGGCCGAACTACTGGAAGTCGGCGCGGTAGCCCTACCGAACAGGATCGCCGCTCTGCTCGACCTGCCGCCCAAGAGTAAGGCGTTCCTCCGTCGCCGACTGGTGTCACGCGGCGATGAGCCTTCCGAGATCGTCTCGCTGTGGCTGCCCCTGGACCTGTCGGAGGGGACGAACCTCACGAGCGCCGAGCCGCTGGCCCAGGGCATTCGCGAGCATATTCAGGCGCGTAAGGGCGTTCGGTTCGATCACGTCATCGAGCAGATCACGGCCCGGATGCCTACCTCTGATGAGGTCAAGCAGCTCGGTATGCCCAAGAACACGCCGGTCCTCGACGTCTACGCCGCGGTGCGCGACCCCGGTGGCCGGCCCCTTGCCGTGCTGGCTGTCGTGCTGCCTGCCGACCGTCACGAGCTGGAGGATGCCTATCCCATCGGGTAGGAACGCCTCACCTTCGGAGCCCACTTAGCTTAGGCACTTGACCTAGCAAGTGGGCTCTCTTATGCTCAAGGCACTCGATAGGTTAAGTGCCTATCAGTCAAGAGAGGAGAATGCCCGATGGCTCTACAAGGTCCGATCCCCGTCAGCTTCGCCATGGTCTTCCCGCACGGCTGCTACCTCGTTGGTGAGGTGGAGGCGGTCAAGGACTTCGACGCCTCGGCCAACGGCCGATTCGTGCAGGCGCGCGACAAGCAGAGCGGCGAACTGGTCTGGCAGATCGCCGTCATGGACGCCGACCCCCAGGTCAAGCCCGCTCAGAAGACCGTCGCCGTAAAGATCATCGCCCCCGTCCAGCCGGTTCCCCCGGCCCCCGTCGCGGGCCTGCCCTTCACGCCGGTCGAGTTCAACGGCGTCACCGTCACCCCGTACGTCAACGGAAACGGCCGCCTGGCCTACTCCATCCGCGTTCGGGAGATGCGTCCGCCTCGGACGGGCTCGGCCAAGTCCGGACACGCGGGCGGCAAGGAGGCGGCGGCGTGAACTGGCGGCCGTACACGCACCTGACCATGTCGGTCGATCCCGGTGAGCGTCCCCGCATCGGCGTCTCGTTCTACGGCTCGATCACTGCGGCCAGCGCGCGAGTGCTGGAGTCGGGGCGGCCGTACCTGGTCCTGGAGTCCGGCGAGGCAGACGTGACTGTCTCGGCCACCGGGGCGGCCAGTCCGGTCACCGCCGAAGACCTGGACATCGCACGGCAGATCTTCAACGCCGCCGCGCGGTACTTGGCCGACTGCGAGCGACTGCACGCCGACCACACCGAACACGCTCAGGCCACCGGCCCGGCGGCCTGACACAAGGACGGGGCCGCTGGAACTGGCATTCCAGCGGCCCCCAGATCTCTCACACACGCCAATGCCTGAGAGGACACCAAGCCTAATGTTCAAGAAACTCCCTGGCGACGAGGCACGCAACCTCGTCTCCACCACACCAGACACGGCCGTGGTCTTCCGCCCGGCCGTCATGCAAACCCCCGCCATCGTCACCATCGTGATCTGGCTGTCCCGCCTCGTCGCGGGCCTGGTCCGCCTGGTCGTGCGGCATCCGGTCGCCGTGGCCATCCCGGTCGGCCTCGGGGTGATCTGGACCCTGTACGGCTGGCGACTGGCCCTGGTCATGGCCGGATTCCTGCCCTCGGCGGGCCTGTCCTGGCTGCTGTTGGACCGGGCCTCGTTCCTACGCCTGGTCGGCTGGCCGCTGCTGGCCTGGTGGCGGCTCGTCGCCGTCTACCGGCGGCACTGGCAACCGGTCATGGTCGTGTCCGGTCTCGGGCGGCACATCCGGGGCCGCGACTACCTGCCCCGCCTGGTGCGGGTGGAGTGCGACGGGTGGGCCGACCGCGTCAGTGTGAAGATGCTCAACGGTCAGGCTGTCACCGACTGGGCCGACCGCATCGAGCACCTGGCCCACGGCTTCGGCGCCCCGTCCTGCCGGGTGGCCGTCGCTCGGGCCGGGCGGCTCGTGCTCACCTTCCCCCGGCGCGACCCCCTCGCCGAACCCCTGCCCGCGCTTCCTGTCCCTGACGAGGCGTCGGTGGGGCCGGTGGAGATCGGGCGGTGCGAGGACGGCTCACCGCTGCGGCTTAAGGTTCACGGCACGCACGTCCTGATCGCCGGGGCCACGGGCGCGGGTAAGGGCTCTTACCTGTGGTCGACGATCCGCGGTCTGCTTCCGGCGATGCGGGCGGGCCTGGTGCAGGTGTGGGCGCTGGACCCCAAGCGGATGGAGCTGTCCTTCGGGCGTGCGCTGTTCGGCGCGAGGTACGCCGCCGATCCGAAGGAGTGCGCCGACCTGCTCGATGACGCCGTGTGCGTGATGCAGGAGCGGGCCGATCGGTTCGCCGGCCTCCAGCGCTCGCATACGCCGACCGCCGCTGATCCGTTCGTCTTGGTGCTCGTGGACGAGGTGGCGTTCCTGACCGCCTACCAGCCCGACAAGCAACTCCGTCAGCGCATCACGGCGGCCCTGGCCACCCTGACCACGCAAGGCCGGGCGGTCGGTGTCGGGGTCATGGCGGCCTTGCAGGACCCGCGCAAGGAGGTCATGAACATCCGCAACCTGTTCCCCGACAAGATCGCGCTGCGGCTCGATGAGTCAGAGCAGGTGGACATGGTCCTCGGCGACGGCGCACGCGACCGGGGCGCACTGGCCGACCACATCTCACCCGTCCCGGAGCTGGGCGCGGGAGTCGGCTACGTCCGACTGGAGACCTCCCCCGATCCGGTCCGCGTGCGGGCGGCCTACGTCTCCGACACGGATATCCGGGCGATGGTCGCCGAGTTCGCGGGGGTGGGCCGATGATGCGCCTGGCCCACATCCTCGACGGCCTGCGCTGCTCGGGCTGCGGCGCGCTCGATGTGCTGTGGCTCGACCCGGTGCGCGGCATCGTCGAGTGCCACGAGTGCGGCGAAAAGGCCGCCGTGATGGTCGATGGCCTCGGTCCGGCCGACCTCCTCGACCCCCTCAGCGCGTGGGACGGTGACCGGTGACCAACCCGTCCGACCGCTCCATCCCTCGCGCCGTGCGGATGGCGCAACCGCTGGCCCGTGAGGTCGTGGAAGAGATCGCCAAGCGGTACGGCGTCTGTATCCGGCCGGTTCCGCTCCGGCGGCAGGACATCGTCACCGGTCAGGTTGAGGTCATCGACGTCCCCTGCGGGGCGACGCTGGAGAGCAAGTGCCCGCCGTGCGCCAAGCGGAACCGGCAGCTTCGGCGGGCGCAGTGCCGGGAGGGCTGGCACCTGGAAGCCGAGCCGGTCAACCTCCCGGACAACGCTGACGAGTATCAGCGTCACCTCGTGGAGCTGCGGGCCGATGCCCAAGCCTGGCGGGATGAGGTGGAAAAGGCCGGCGGCGACACCACCGACCTGGACGCCGCCATCGAAGACCTGGACGAGGAGATCAACCGGGCGGGCATGCGCGGCAACGTCCTTGGCCGCACCTCGGGCAAGCGCTCCCGCTCGACCAAGCGGCGGCAGGACGCACCGGACCTGCCCAAGCGGCAGATGACCAAGACCACACTCGGGCGGACCTTTACCGGCTCGTACGGCAAGACCTACCGGCCCTCGATGTTCGTCACGCTCACCCTGCCCTCCTACGGGCGCGTGCTGGAGGGTGCGCCGCTCAACCCGGACGCCTACGACTACACGCGGGCAGCCCGCGACGCGCTGCACTTCTCCAAGCTCGTCGACCGGTTCGTGCAGAACCTCCGCCGGGTCGCCGGATACGACGTGCAGTACTTCGCAACCGTCGAGCCACAAAAGCGGCTCGCCCCGCACCTGCACATGGCGATCCGCGGCACCCTGCCCCGTGCGGAACTGCGGCAGATCATCGCGGCCACCTACCACCAGGTGTGGTGGCCCTCGACCGACGACGTCCGTTTCGAGGGCGACCGTCTGCCGGTCTGGGAGGACGGGGCCGGCTACCTCGACCCCGAAACCGGGGAGGTCCTGCCGACCTGGGAACAGGCCCTCGACGCCCTCGACCAAGACGACGAAGCCGAACCCCTGCACGTGCTCCGCTTCGGCGACCAGATGGACGTCAAAGGCGTGCTCGCTGGAACCCCGGACGCTGACCAGCTCATCGGGTACCTGTCGAAGTACCTCACCAAGAGCCTCGGCGATGCCCTGGGCACCGACGACCCCCGCCGGAAAGCTCACGCCGAACGGCTGCTGGAGGCCCTGCGGTTCGAGCCGTGCTCACCGACCTGCCCGAACTGGCTGCGCTACGGGATCCAGCCCAAGGGCGCCAAGCCCGGCATGGCTCCGGGCCGGTGCAAGGGCAAGGCGCACAAGCCCGACCACCTCGGCTACGCGGGCCGCCGTGTCCTGGTCTCGCGCAAGTGGTCCAACAAGACCCTCACCGAGCACAAGCAGGACCGCCGCACCTGGGTCCTCGAAGCGCTCGGCATCGAAGACGAGCCGGTCGATCCCCACCGCTACATCTGGAAGCCCGTCAAGCCCGGTGATCCCGACCTCGCCCCGATCGGCGTACGGCTCCTGCGCTCGGTCCACGAACGCCAACGCTGGCGCAACCACATGAATCAGCTCCAGGCCCAAGCCGAGGGCCGAGATCTTTCGGCAATTCAGTCCGCCGCGTGAAGGGAGGAACACCTTGGATCAACTGCTCACTGTCCCGCAAGCGGCGGCCCGCCTGAACACCTCGGTTCGCTTCGTCCGTCGCCTGGTGGCCGAACGGCGCATCGAGTTCGTGAAGGTCGGTCGCCACGTCCGCATCTCCGAGTCTGCACTGACCGCCTTCGTCGTCGCGGGCACGGTCGCGCCCCTGACGGCCCATGACATCACCGGGAGGGCGGCCTGATGGCCAAGGGCAACAAGCCGAACCATCGCCGTTTCGGCAACATCCGTCAGCTCCCGTCCGGCCGTTATCAGGTGAGCTACCTGGGGCCGGACGGGCGGCGGCGTACGGGCTCCGAGACGTACGAGCGCAAAGGCGATGCCGAACGAGCGCTCACGCTGATCGAGGCCAAGATGATCTCGGGGGAGTGGACCGACCCCGATCGCGGCAAGGTCAAGCTCAAGGATTACGCCGAGACGTGGATCTCCCAGCGTCCGGGCCTTCGTCCGCGCACTGTCGATCTCTATACGTGGCTGCTCAAGAAGCACATCACGCCGTACCTCGGCGGGGTCCAGCTCGGCAAGCTCTCAACCGCGATGATTCGGCAGTGGCGGGCCGACCTTCTCGGCAACGGCGTCTCGGTGTCCGTAGCGGCCAAGGCGTACCGGCTGCTGCGGGCTGTGCTGATGACGGCGGCCGAAGAGGACCACATCATCCCGCGCAACCCATGCCGGATCCGCGGGGCCGGCGACGAGCACGCGCAAGAGCGGCCGGTCCTCACCGTGGCCCAGGTCTTCGAGCTGGCTGACCTCGTGGGCCGTCGCCCTGTCGGCAACGTGCGCAAGCTCAAGGACAACGCCTATCGGCTGCGCTTCCAGCGGCATGGGGAGATGCGCACGCATCCCGAGGTCTTCCGGACTCGCGCGGACGCCGAACGGGCGCTCTGGGCGATGGGCATGGACGGCCGGGCCGACTGTACCCAGGACAGACGCTTCCGCGCCCTGGTGCTGCTCGCAACCTTCGCGAGCCTGCGATGGGGCGAGGTCAGCGCCCTTCGTCGCAGTGACCTCGACCTGATCGCCGGGACGGTTCGCGTTCGGGCGGCCTTCGTCGAGCGCTCCACGGGGGAACTGGTCCTCGGGCCTCCCAAGTCCAAGGCCGGACGGCGAACCGTGGGCATCCCGCAAGCGATCGTTCCCGCACTGCGCGAGCACCTCGCTACCTACGTGCAGGACGAGCCGGGCGCGCTCCTCTTCCCCGGGGCCAAGGGCGGCCCTCTACGGCGCAGCGGCTTCAACACCCGTACGCGCTGGGTGGACGTGGTCAAGGAGATGGGCCTCCCTGGCCTTCACTTCCATGATCTGCGTCACACCGGCAACATGCTCGCCGCCGAGTCGGGTGCGGGGCTCAAGGACCTGATGGCCCGGATGGGGCACGACAACGTCCGGGCCGCGATGATCTACCAGCACGCCGTACGCGGTGCCGACAAGACGATCACGGACGCCATCGACCGGCACATCAGCGGGGCCGGTGACGAGGACGAGGGCGGGTCGGCCGCCGTCCTGATCCCCGTGGGCTAATTGCACGCTAATTGCACGGAAGATCGAACAGGTGTCAGAAATGATCAAGGCCCGGGTCGGGAATCTGTCCCTGACCTGGGCCTTCGCTCGTGGAGCGGGTGACGGGAATCGAACCCGCGCTGTCAGCTTGGGAAGCTGATGTTCTGCCATTGAACTACACCCGCGTGACCGGCTGTGGAGCCCGTCGCTGCCCCTACTGTAGCGGATCCGGGGCGTGCTCCTGCAGCCCCGACGCGAAGATCCGCGACACCCATCGCTGAAATGGCCTACTAGCCTTGCACCCGTGCTGCTTTCCGATCGTGACCTCCGTGCCGAGATCGAGTCGGGCAGGGTGAAGCTCGACCCGTACGACCCGGCGATGATCCAGCCGTCCAGCGTCGACGTGCGGCTGGACCGCTACTTCCGGGTGTTCGAGAACCATCGTTACCCGCACATCGACCCCGCGATCGAGCAGCCCGATCTCACCCGGCAGGTGGAACCGGACGGCGACGAGCCGTTCATCCTGCATCCGGGCGAGTTCGTGCTGGCCAGCACGTACGAGGTGATCAGCCTGCCCGACGACATCGCCTCGCGGCTGGAGGGCAAGTCGAGCCTGGGCCGGCTGGGCCTGCTGACGCACTCGACGGCCGGCTTCATCGACCCCGGTTTCGAGGGACATGTCACACTCGAGCTGTCCAACGTCGCCACGCTGCCCATCAAGCTGTGGCCCGGGATGAAGATCGGACAGCTCTGCATGTTCCGGCTCAGCTCGCCCGCCGAGTTCCCGTACGGCTCGGACCGGTACGGCTCGCGCTACCAGGGGCAGCGGGGGCCGACCCCGAGCAGATCGTTCCTGAACTTCCACCGCACCAAGATCTGAAGCGTCTGAGGCAACAAGTGTGTCACGGGAGCCGTTCTGGGCAGCGGGAAGGGGAAGAGTAGGTTACAAGCGGGCTTGTACGGCCTGAACTTCGCATTTCCACTGGTAACCCGTACCCTTCTCTGCGGACCGTCCCCGCACATCTGGAGAAACGACGTGCGCCTGCGTCTCACGCCCCGTGAGGACAGCTACTACGACTTGTTCGCCGACTCGGCGAACAACCTCGTCACCGCATCGCGTCTGCTGGTCGAGATCATCAGCGACGGTTCGGACCGGGAGGCTCTGGCCGAGAAGATGCGCGCCTGCGAACACGCGGGCGACGAGCGCACTCACGCGATCATGAACCGGCTCAATGAGAGCTTCATCACGCCCTTCGACCGTGAGGACATCTACCGCCTCGCGTCGAATCTCGACGACGTGATGGACTACATGGAGGCCGCGGCCGACCTGATCGTCCTTTATCAGATCGACCACCTGCCCAAGGAGGTCGTACGTCAGGTGGAGGTCCTCGAACGGGCCGCCGAGCTCACGGCGGACGCGATGCCGCGCCTGCGCGGGATGCAGCACCTCAACGAGTACTGGATCGAGATCAACCGGCTCGAGAACCAGGCCGACCAGGTCTACCGCAGGCTGCTGGCGAAGCTGTTCAGCGGCGAGTACGACGCGCTGACCGTGATGAAGATGCGCGAGGTCATCGAGCAGCTCGAGCTCGCGGCCGACGCCTTCGAGCACGTCGCGAACACGATCGAGTCGATCGCGGTCAAGGAAAGCTAAGTGGAGCTCGCGCTTGTCATCGGCGTGGTCGTCATCGCGCTGGTGTTCGACTACACGAACGGTTTCCACGACGCCGCCAACGCCATCGCCACCTCCGTCTCGACCCGCGCCCTCACGCCCCGGCTGGCGCTGCTCATGGCCGCGGTCATGAACTTCATCGGTGCGCATCTGGGCACGTCGGTCGCCTCGACCGTGGGCAAGGGGATCATCGCTCCCCCGGACGGCAGGCATGGCCTGATCATCGTCGGCGCCGCGTTGATCGGGGCCATCGTCTGGAACCTCATCACCTGGTACTTCGGCCTGCCCTCGTCCTCCAGTCACGCTCTCATCGGCGGCCTGATCGGCTCGGCCCTGGCCGCGACCGAGTCGGTGAAATGGGGCGGGGTGGTCGAGAAGGTCGTCATTCCCATGGTGCTGTCCCCGGTCGTGGGCTTCTTCCTGGGCGCGCTCATCATGATCGCGATCTTGTGGATCTTTCGCAAGGCCAATCCCCATAAGGCGGGCAAGGGGTTCCGGTACGCCCAGACGGTGTCCGCGGCCGGGATGGCCCTCGGCCACGGCCTGCAGGACGCACAGAAGACGATGGGCGTGATCTTCCTCGCACTGGTCGTCGGCGGGTACGTCCCCCAGAACTCGGACATCCCCGAGTGGGTCATCACGGCCTCGGCGCTGGCGATCTCCCTGGGCACCTACGCCGGCGGCTGGCGCATCATGCGCACTCTGGGCCGCAGGATCATCCACCTCGACCCGCCGCAGGGCTTCGCGGCCGAGGCGGCGGCGGCCGGCGTCCTCTACACGGCGGCCATCGGGTTCGGCGCGCCGATCTCGACCACGCACACGATCACCTCCGCCATCATGGGCGTCGGCGCCACCAAGCGGCTGTCGGCCGTGCGGTGGGGCATCGCCGGCAACATCGTGACCGCGTGGGTCCTGACGATCCCGGCCGCGGCGGTCGTCGCCGCGATCGGCTACTTCATCCTCAATCTCATCCTGGGATAGAGGACACTCCTCCACGTGGACGGGCCGGCCCCCGGAAGGGGACCGGCCCGTCGGCGTTCACCGCCGGTACATCACGTCGGTCTTCCACCGGGTGAACCCGAGCGACTCGTACAGCCGGACCGCCGCGGCGTTCTCCTCGTCCACGTAGAGCATGACGTGAGCGAGGCCGAGCGCGCGCAGGTGCGCGAGCCCGGCGAGGGTCAGCGCCCGGCCGAGGCCCGTGCCGCGCTCTCCGGGCGCGACCCCCACCACGTAGACCTCCCCGATCGGCTCGTCGCCGTCGTGCACCTTGGTCCAGTGGAAGCCCGCCAGCGCGTCTCCCCGTACGGCGAGGAAGAAGCCGGCCGGGTCGAACCACGCCTCCCGTTCCCGCACTTCGAGGTCGTCGAGCGTCCAGGAGCCCTGCTCGGGGTGGGTGGCGAAGGCCAGCGCGTTGAGCGTGAGCCACGCCTTCTCGTCGCGCCCGGGTTCGAACGCGCGCAGCCGTACGCCCTCCGGGAGGACCGCGGCGGGCAGGGGCTCGGACAGCGGGCGGCGCATCTGCCACAGCGACCGCACCCGGGCCAGGCCCGCGCTCGCGGCGAGACGGGCGGCGCCGGGCAGGTCGCCGTGCGCCCACAGGCGCAGCCGGCCCCCGCTCGCCTCCAGCGCGGCGCCGAGCAGCCGGCGGCCCAGGCCGCGCCGGCGGAAGGCGGGGTGCACCACGAGTTCGCCGCTCGGCCCCTCCTCGGGGTCCGCCGGATCCAGGTGGGCGAAGCCCGCGACGTTCCCGTCCTCGTACAGCAGTACGGCTCTCGCGCCCGGCTCGGCGCCGTGGCGCACCTGGAGCATCACGTGCTCGTTCAGCGGACCGACACCATCGGCCTCGGCGGCCGCCTCCACCAGGGCGAGCACCGCCGCCACCTGCTCGTCATCGAGCCGTTCCGTGATCTCCACGCGTACGTCCATGTCTGGCACGATAGGTGAAGGTCAGGCGATTCCTGCACCGGGCTTCGGCAATAGACGCCATGCGTTCCCTCCCTGAATCGTTATCTCTGCGCAATTTCCCGCTCAGGTCCCCGCTCTACTGTCGGAGGTCATGACCCGAGCATCCCTGACGCGACTGGCCGTCGCCGGCGCCGCCGTGGTGGGCGTCGCGGCCCTCACGATGGGCACGGCCGCCGCATCTCCCGCTCCCCAAGCCGGCAAGCACGACAAGAAGCCCGGCCCCTCCGTCCCTATCCGGTTGCTGACCATCAACGACCTGCACGGCAACCTCGAGCCCCCGACCGGGTCCAGCTCCCGGATCCTGGACCCGAACGGCGCGAACACCGACACCGACGGCTCACTGACCGGCATCGCCGGCGCCAAGTACTCGATCGCGGGCGGCGCCTCCTACCTGGCCGCCCACCTCAAGCAGCTGCGCGACCCCAACACCCTCCTGGTCGGCGCGGGCGACCTCATCGGCGCCTCGCCGCTGCTGTCCGCCGCCTACCACGACGAGCCGACCGCCGCCCTGCTCGACAAGCTCGGCCTGACCACCTCCTCCGCCGGCAACCACGAGTTCGACGAGGGCATCGACGAGCTCAACCGCATCATGAACGGCGGCTGCCACCCGGTCGACGGCTGCTCCCCGGCCGGCCAGTGGAAGGGCACGAAGTTCGACTACCTCGGGGCGAACGTGATCAAGGAGGGCAAGGGCGACTACGCCCTGCCGCCCTTCTTCGTCAAGAAGATCAACGGGGTGAAGATCGGTTTCATCGGCCTGGTGACGCAGACCACCCCGAACATCGTCACCGCCGCCGGCATCAAGGGCCTGCAGTTCGCCGAGGAGGTCGCGGCGGCCAACAAGGTGTCGAAGGACCTCGCCAAGCACGGCGTCAAGGCGCAGGTCGTGCTGGTCCACGAGGGCGACAACATCACCCCGAACCAGGACCCCAGCTCGTGCCCGGTCGTCCCCGGCAACGGCTCGCGGATCGCCAAGGGCCTCGACCCGCAGATCGACCTGGTGATCAGCGGCCACAGCCACCAGGCGTACGTCTGCACGGTGAAGGACCCGGCGGGCCAGGACCGCGTCTACACCCAGGGCTCGTCGTTCGGCCGCGCGATCACCCAGATCGACTTCCGGGTCGACCGTAGGACGAAGGACGTCATCCGCTCCAGCGTCGTCGCGAAGAACAACGTGGTGACGCGCACGGTCACGCCGGACGCCGAGACCGAGGCGTACATCAAGACCTGGCAGGAGCGGGTCTCGACCGTGGCCAACAAGCCGATCGGCCAGATCACGGCCAACATCGGGCGCGGCGGCAACGTGGGTGAGACGCCGCTCGGCGACCTCATCGCCGACGCGCAGCTTGAGGCGACGAAGAACGGCGGCAACGCGGAGATCGCGCTGATGAACCCGGGCGGTGTGCGCACCGACCTGACCTACGCGCAGAGCGGCTCCGAGGGCGACGGCGTCGTGACGTACGGCGAGGCCTTCCAGGTGCAGCCCTTCAACAACCTCATGCAGGTCGTCACGCTCACCGGGGCCCAGCTGAAGGCGCTGCTGGAGCAGCAGATCTGGACGGTCGACCCGGCGACCGGCGGCATCACGCAGCGGATCCTCCAGCCGTCCGCGTCGCTGACCTACACCTTCGACACGACGAAGCCGGTGGGCTCGCGGGTCTCCGACATCAAGATCAACGGCACCGCGGTGACCGACGCCCAGCAGATCCGGGTGGCCGCCAACAACTTCCTCGTCGGCGGCGGCGACGGCTTCACCGTCTTCACCCAGGGCACGGACCTGTGGAGCGGCCCGCTGGACATCGACGCGTTCGTCGCCTACATGGGCGCGCACTCGCCGATCGCCCCGCCGGCGACCGGCCGTATCAACCTCGTCAGGTAGCCGCGCGAAATCAGGCAACCACGCGAAACGCGGTGGCCCGCCCCGCCGGGGCGGGCCATCAGCGTCGAGCGGGTTCGGCCTCGTTCTGCTGCTCGCCGCCGCGGTCGGGGACGAAGCGGTAGCCGACGTTGCGGACCGTTCCGATGAGCGCCTCGTACTCGGCGCCCAGCTTGGCCCGCAGGCGCCGTACGTGCACGTCCACGGTCCGGGTGCCGCCGAAGTAGTCGTAGCCCCAGACCTCCTGCAGCAGCTGGGCCCGGGTGAAGACCCGGCCCGGGTGCTGGGCGAGGTACTTCAGCAGCTCGAACTCCTTGAACGTGAGGTCCAGCGCGCGCCCGCGCAGCCGGGCCGTGTAGGTCGCCTCGTCGATCGTCAGGTCGCCGCTGCGGATCTCGTCGGGGACCTCCTCGGCGGCGGCCAGCGCCAGCCGTCCGACCGCCATCCGCAGCCGGGCCTCGACCTCCGCCGGTCCCGCGGTGTCGAGGAGCACGTCGTCGACACCCCACTCCGCCGACATCGCCGCCAGACCGCCCTCGGTCACGATCGCCATCAGCGGGGACGTGACGCCGGTCGTCCGCAGCAGCCGGCACAGGCTCTTGGCCTGCACGAGCTCGCGGCGCGCGTCCACCAGGATGGCGTCGGCCGGGGGCGTGTCGATCAGCGCGGAGGCCTCGGCGGGCGCGACCCGCACCGAGTGAAGCAGCAGTCCAAGGGCCGGGAGCACCTCCGCCGACGGCTCCAGAGCGTTGGTCAGCAGGAGCAGATTGCTCACATGAGCCTCCTCGCACCATGTCGGCTCGGCGCCGTTTGCAGCACTGGAAACCGCGACAGCCGTCCAAACACGTAAGGACCCGGGGGCCACATCGCCCGAGTCCATAATTCGTAGGGTAGCCCACACGAAGTTTGCGTCCAATGAGCGTCACCCGTGTGAACAACACGTCACGTGGTTTACCGCCGTAACGTGACGGTCACGGAGAGCTTCCGGCGGGTGGCGGGAAATCGAGGGGAGCGGCGCGTCATGGCCAGGGGAACGATCCGCTACTGGGCGGCGGCGAAGGACGCCGCCGGTGTGCCGGAGGAGGTGTTCGACGCCGAGACACTGGGAGACCTGCTCGCGCAGGTCTCACGCGACCCGGCCCTCGAGCGCGTGCTGCGCCGGTGCTCCTTCCTCGTCGACGGCGCTCCGGCTGGTACGCGCGATCCGGCGGCGATCGACCTGCCCGAGGGTGCCGTGGTCGAGGTTTTACCCCCCTTCGCCGGGGGATGAGCAGCAGGTGCCTCTCCCGTCAATCTTTGCCCCTCGCGTCGCCCAGAGCGGCACCTCGCTGCGTTGTCGTCGTCGTCCGTAGCTCCGCCACGGACTCCTCCTTCGCCTTGCGATGCACCACTCTGGACACCGCTCGTTTCGGGCAAATCTTGCCGGTCAAGGCACTACTCTGATCACAAAGGCGCCTTCGGAGGAGTCGGATGCGCAAGTTGGTCGTGGCCGTGGCCCTGCTGGCCATCCTGCTCGTCGTGCTCGACAGGGTCGCCGTGGTCGGGGTGCAGCGTGAGATCGCCCGGCAGATCGAGGCGAAGTACGACCTGGCGCAGACGCCGTCGGTGCAGGTGAAGGGCATACCGTTCCTCACGCAGGCCGTCTCGGGCCGATACGAGGAGATCGCCATCGGCATCGGCGAGGTGGAGCGGGAGGGCATCCGGCTCGAGCGCATCGACGCCACGTTGTACGGCGTCACCGCCCCGCTCTCCGATCTGATCCAGAACGCCGCCGCCACCGAGATCCGGGCCGAGCGCGTGACGGGGACCGTGGTCATCTCCCGGGAGACCCTGTCGGCGCGCGCGCCCCGCGGCATCAAGGTCGAGGGCGCCGGCGACGACGCGCTCCGCGTCTCGGGCAACGTGACCGTGCTCGGCAACCAGGTGCCGGTCACCGCCGACCTGAAGATCCAGGTGGTGCAGGGCGCGATACGGCTCACGCCCACCAACGTGAAGATCGCCGGCGGCATCCCCGTGCCGAACCCCGAGCGGCTCATCTCTTTCACGGTGCCGGTGAAGAACCTGCCGCTCAATCTCAGGATCACCCGCGTGAAGTCCACGAGCGAAGGGCTCGCGGTGCAGGGCACCGCGTCCGATGTCCCCCTCCGCTGAGGGCCCGCGTGACGATCGTCACACCGCTGAACCGCCGGGTCCCGGCGTACGTGATGAGGATGTGAGTCCAGCCGGAACCGCCGACGAGGAGCTCATACGCGCACTTTGGGAGGATCACGGAGGGCCGCTGTACGGCTACGTGCTGCGGTTGACCGGTGATCCGGGCAGGGCGGAGGACGTGGTGCAGGAGACGTTGCTTCGGGCCTGGCGGCATCCCTCCGGGCTCGAGGGGCGCCCGGTTCGCGCGTGGCTGTTCACCGTCGCCCGCAACCTCGTCGTCGACCAGCACCGGGCCCGCAAGTCCAGGCCGCAGGAGACGGGGGACGAGGCGCTCGCCGTGCTGCCCGCCGACGACGAGCTCGAACGGGCCGTCGAGTCGTGGGGGGTGGCCGAGGCGCTGGCCTCGCTCAGGGCGGAGCACCGCGAGGTGCTCCTGGAGACGTACTACCGGGGGAGATCGGTGAAGGAGGCGTCGGAGATCCTCGGCATTCCGCCGGGCACGGTGAAGTCGCGGACCTACTACGCCCTCCGGGCGCTGAAACTCGCCCTGGAGGAACGGGGGCTGGCGCCATGACCTGCGAGGAGGTGCGGATCTCGCTCGGCGTGTACGTGCTGGGGGCGCTCGACGCCGAGGAGACCGCCGAGGTCGAGGCCCACCTGGAGACCTGCGCGGCGTGCCGGGCGGAGCTGGCCGAGCTGTCCGGTCTGCCGCCGCTGCTGGCCCGCG
Organism: Microbispora sp. ZYX-F-249; assembly: GCF_039649665.1. NCBI lineage: Bacteria > Bacillati > Actinomycetota > Actinomycetes > Streptosporangiales > Streptosporangiaceae > Microbispora > Microbispora maris. Next base: position 62,058 of record NZ_JBDJAW010000016.1, read on the forward strand.
TGTCGGCCGAGGACATCGAGCGCGCCGCCGCGCCGCCGCGCGCCGTGCTCGACGGCGTTGTCGCGGGTGTTTCCAAGGGTGTGTCCGGGGGTGCGGTCGCGGCGGCGGCTTCGCCCGCCCGCCGCAAGCGCCCGTTCCGCGTGCTGCTGGCGCTCGCCGCGTCCGTCGTCGTCGCGGCGGTGGGCGGCACGGCGTGGTTGTCGGCGGCGCAGGACGCGTCGGACGGGGCGGCGTCGGTCGCCGCGGCGCCGGCCACGCAGAGCGCCGTGGACGGGGCCGCCGACTCGGCGGCCACCGGCCAGGCGCCCGCGACGGAGCAGGACGTGCCGCAGGAGCAGCGTCTCTTCGACCTGCAGGAGCCGGCCGCGTCGTCGCCGGGCCCCGGGCGGTCGCCGAACGCCGTGGCGAAGAAGGTGGAGGACCCGCCCGCGGAGGCCACCGTCACGGCGCAACCCGAGGCGCGCGGGCGCATAGGCGACGCGCGCATCGCCGTACGGCTCGTCCCGCACGACGGCGGGACGCAGGTCGTCGCCAGGGTCGCGGGAGTCCCCGCGGGCACGGTCTGCACCTTGCGCGTGGTCGCGAAGGACGGCACGGTCTCGGCCCTCGGCAGCTGGACCGTGGGAGCGGGCGAGTACCGCGGGCAGAAGATGGTCCTCGAAGGCTCGACGGCGTTGCGGCCGGGCCAGATCGACCGCGTGGAGCTCGCCGACTCGGGCGGCCGCGTCCTGGTGACCGCGACGCTGTGACCTTCCCGTGATCCGGTACGGGAATCAGCCTTACCGGGCGTACGGTTGCACACCGTGATGGCAGGTGTCTCGACCCTCGTGGCCACGCTCGTCCTGGGCGTGGTCATCGGACTGGTCCTGAGACGGCGTGACGGGAGGATGCGGGCCGTGGAACACGCCCCGGTGACGAGCGCGGATCTCGGTGCCGACCTCGGCGAGCGCGCCACGCTGGTGCAGTTCTCGACCGCGTTCTGCCAGCCGTGCCGGGCGACCCGCCGGATTCTGGGCGAGGTGGCCGCCATGGTGCCCGGCGTCCGGCACGTGGAGATCGACGCGGAGTCGCGCCTCGACCTGGTCAGGCGCTTCGAGGTGCTGCGCACCCCCACCGTGCTCGTCCTCGACGACGCGGGAAACGTCGTGAAGAGGGCGTCCGGCCAGCCGCGCAAGGCCGACGTGATCGTCGCCCTCGGTGCGGCCGTGGACGGCGCGTCTCATGGGCCGTCTCATCCATCGGACAAGGTGTGACAGATGCCGAGACGGAAGGTACTGTCATGACCATGACTCCCACGACAGAGCTGCTCACGAAGCGGCGCGCGGTGGACTTCTGCCGCGTCGCGACCTCGCTCTGTCGCATGGCCTGAGGGTGATTCCTGCGGCTTCGTGCCGCGTTCCAAGAATCCTTCAGGAGCATCCCCACGATGCAGATCGACCCTCGTGGCCCGCGTTTCGGCGCGGCCGTGACCACCCTGGTCCTCGCGGCCGTACTGGTCACGCAGAATCCCTGGCTCCTCGCCGCGCAGGCGATCGTCTTCGCGCTCGGCGCGACTGACGCGTCGCCGTACGGGCTGGTCTTCCGCCGGTTCGTACGTCCGAGGCTGGGGCCCCCGGCCGAGACGGAGGACGCGGCGCCGCCGCGGTTCGCGCAGGCCGTCGGACTGGGGTTCGCGGTGGTGGGACTGATCGGATTCGCGGCGGGGATCACCCCCCTGGCCTTGGGTGCGACAGCAGCGGCACTGCTGGCCGCCTTCCTCAACGCAGCGTTCGGCTTCTGCCTGGGCTGCGAAACGTACCTGCTCATTCGCCGTCTACAACCTGGGAGAATCCAATGAGCCGCTCCGCCGTTCTGGTGGACGCCGACTGGGTCGAGGCCAACCTCGACACGCCGGGTGTCGTGCTCGTCGAGGTCGACGAGGACACCAGCGCCTACGACAAGGGTCACATCCGCGGTGCCGTGAAGATCGACTGGAAGACCGACCTGCAGGACCCGGTCCGCCGCGACTTCGTCGACAAGGCCGGTTTCGAGGCCCTGCTGTCGGCCAAGGGCATCGCCAACGACGACACGGTCGTCCTCTACGGCGGCAACAACAACTGGTTCGCCGCTTACGCCTACTGGTACTTCAAGGTCTACGGCCACGACAACGTCAAGCTGCTCGACGGCGGACGCAAGAAGTGGGAGCTGGAGTCCCGCGAGCTGGTCGAGGACGTCGTCGCGCGGCCGGCCACGCAGTACGCGGCCAAGGAGCCGAACAACGACATCCGCGCCTTCCGTGACGACGTCGTCGCCGCGATCGGCAAGCTGAACCTGGTCGACGTGCGCTCGCCCGACGAGTTCACCGGCAAGCTGCTCGCCCCGGCCCACGTTCCGCAGGAGGCGGCGCAGCGCGGCGGCCACGTGCCCACCGCCCGCAACATCCCGTGGTCCAAGGCGGCCAACGACGACGGCACCTTCCGCTCCGACGACGAGCTCCGCGAGCTCTACTCCGGCGCCGGCGTGGACCTCTCCAAGGACACCATCGCCTACTGCCGCATCGGCGAGCGCTCCGCGCACACGTGGTTCGTGCTGCACGAGCTGCTCGACCAGCCCAACGTCAAGAACTACGACGGTTCGTGGACCGAGTACGGCTCGCTCGTGGGCGTGCCGATCGAGCTGGGGGAGGCCCGCTGATGACCATCCAGGGTTGCGCTGCTCCTGAGCAGACCGTCGCGCTGCCGGCCGGCATCGACCTGTCCAACCAGGCCGTGATCCAGGGCGTCGTCTCCGGCGCCGGCTCGGCGTACGCCCGCCTGCTGGACCACAGCGGCGAGTTCACCGGCGAGGTCGTCGTCTCCGACGAGGGCATCTTCCGTTTCTTCGCGGCTCCCGGCCAGTGGACCGTCCGCATCATCGCCGGCGGCGGCGTCACCAAGGACGTCCCCGTCGAGGCCAAGCTCGGCGAGGTCGCCCAGCTCTCGGTCACCGTCTGATCCACCGCTTCGAAAGAGGGCCGATGCGTTCCCGCGAACGCACCGGCCCTCTGCGTCCGCGCCTGCCGATGTGGTTCCGGTGAGGCTCGATCCCGAGTTGCGCTCCGCCTTGATCACAAGGGCCAAGCGCGATCAAACCAGCGCCAGCGAGGTCATCCGCCGAGCACTGCGCGCATGGCTTCACGTGGCCTGACGCGTCAAGGCCGCCAGGAGGAGCGGGTGGATCGCGGAAATGCGCTCTCGGGTGGCGATGGGGCCATCGGGCGCAACGCGAGGTAGTTGGAGGTGTGACCCGATAGCATGCGGCAGGTGTCCGGAACGTCCGCACTTGCCGCCCCTCGCCAGGATGCCGCGCCGCGCCGGGCCTCCTGGACGCTGTCGCCGTACGCGCTGCCGCTGAACGCACTGCGGATCCTCGCGAAGTGCGCCCTCCCGCTGATCCTCTGGTTCTCGGCCGGACGGCTCGTGCGCTGGGCGCTGCTCCTGCTGGCCGCCACCATCTCGCACGGCTCGTGGTATCAGGCCCGGCTGGTCCTGGTGATGTTCCTCTTCACGCTCGTCGTGATGACGTCGCTCGCCACGACCGTGGGCATGCTGTACGTCATCCGCGAGGCGCTGCTGGAGACGCAGGCCCGGCGCGCGGGCGGCGAGGCCAAGGAGAGCCTGCTCAACGCGCTCAACCGGACCGCGCTCGTCTTCGCCGGCATCTACACGACCTGGGGGTTCGTCGCCGACGACGCTCGCGAGTTCGCCAACATCGACCTGATGAGACAGCCGGACCGCATCTTCATCGAAGCGGGCACCGGTCAGGACAGCGGGGTGATGGCCGGCCTCGTCAGCCTGGACCCGAAGGTCTCCCTGGGGACGATGATCGTCGCCTACGTGGTCAAGTGGTACTTCGGCCGCCGCCACGAGGCGGGGGAGGGCCGCTTCTCCGGCATGCTCGCCACGTTCGGGGAGCTCGCGTTCGCGTTCTACGGGCTCAACGCGGTCGCCGCCGCCGTGGGGGCGCGCTCCGACTGGATCGGCAACCGGTCCGCCATCGCCGCCTGGCATGACTTCACGGCCAACGCCGAGGAGAGCGTCCCTGGGTGGAAGCCGGTCTCGGAGTGGCTGGGCGGCGTCTGGCCGTACGTCATCGACGCCCTCGCCATCCCGCTCACGTGGCTGACGGTCGGCATTCTGGTCTACGGCGCCTATGCGGAGGACACGCGGACCACGATCAGGGGGACGCACCTGGAGCAGGCGGCGGCCCACCTGGAGCGCACCCACAACTGGACGCGTCTCGCCCTCGCGAAGCTGAGCGCCGGCTGGACCGCTCGCTGGATCCCGCTGCTCAACTCCCTGCGCCTGACGGTGCGCGGGGGCGCCCCGCTGTTCGGGCTGTTCGCCCTGTGCTACGTCGGACTGCACATCGGCGGCGACTATCTCACCAGGGCGGGCCGCTATCTCACCGTGAGCGAGGAGCCGTACCTGTGGTTCGTGACCGGTGAGCCGATCGGCTACGTGACGGACCTGCTCGTGACCCTGGTGACCATGTGCCTGATCGCCGCCACGTTCGACATCGCGGCGACCCGCCACCGGCTCACCGGCGGAACCGCAGAACCTGGTCCTCCCGCTCCGTCGAGCTGAAGGCGGCATCGACGAAGTCCTTGGCCGACTGGTCGGGGACGTCCCGGTAGCTGCTCGGCCGCAGGAGGACCTCGGCCTCGTCCGCCACGGACCGCGGGACCACGCCCATCAGCTCCAACCGGTACGGCGTGCCGACCTTGTTCTCCTTCACGTCGGGGGGCGTCTCGTCGTTCACCGGTTCCGCCTGCCAGGTGCGGCCGGCCCGGTCGGTGAACGTGATCTTCGGGGCGCCGTGACGGATCGCGCCCTCGTCGTCGAGGGCGGTGCGCGTCGCCACGATCTTCAACCACTGACGGTCGGACCGCTCCGGCTGGCCCGTGGGATCCTTGATCTTCTCGACGGTCACCCGCCACGACACGTGCTGCCAGACACCCGCCTGGCCCGGCCCGACGACGTGCACGACGTCGCTGGGTCTGCCGTACTCGTACACGCCGTAGCCGAACCAGGTCGGCATCCCGACGGCCAGCACGACGGACAACGCCGTCCCTGCGATCAGGAGGCCCGTCCGCTTCGGGCGTGCCGGAGGCGTCTCGGCGACGGCGGGAGGAGGCACCACCGGCTCGGTCGCGAGAGCCGCGGGCGGTGGCTGGCGGTTCGTGCGCAGCGCGGGGAAAGGCTGCGTCGAGCGGTCCTCCCCTTCTGCCTCGCCCTCGGGCTCCGGCGGCGGCCAGACCCGCACGTCCCCCGGCGACGCCAGCGTGCCCGGAATGGGCACGGACGGAGGCGCCGTGGGCACGGGACGCGGCAGCGCCCCGGCGTAGGTGATGTCGGCGGGCTGCTCGGCCGGGGGAGCGAACCAGTCCCGGCCGTCCCGGCCGTTTCTCGGCGGGGTTCCCCCCATGGGCGTCTCGGTCATCGGCTCTTGCTCACCAGTGAGTGGTACTCCTCCGCCTGTGAGATCAGGCGGGCGGCCGAGTCATCGGACAGCCCGAGATCCACCTGGGCCTCGGGGGCGAAGGTGTCGACCACGATCGCGGAGTTGGGCGGGACGAAGACCAGGGCGGCGCCGGGCAGCGCGTCCTTGGGCACCTCGAAGACCAGGAGACCGCTGACCCAGAAACCCGGCTGGATCCATCTGTTGAAGAGCGTGAGAGAGTCGGCCACCTTGTCGGTGGGACGGTAGCGGCGGCCGTCCTCGGTCAGCAGGAACGGCGGGCCCAGCGTGCTCAGCCGCATCGGCTCGCGGGTGGTGGTGGCGGAGACGTCCACCAGGAGGAAGAGGTTGCTCGTCTCCACCTTGGTCACCTTGTTGCTGTAGTCCGTGGTGTCCACGGCGCGGGCGGCCGTCACCGACTGGACCTTCACGGTGAAGCGCTTGGCCTCCACGACCTCGCCGATCCGGCCCTTGTAGGTGATGAACGACAAGCGATCCTCGAAGGACATCGAGTGGTTCTGCTGCACGTAGACGGCCGCCGCCGCGAGCGCGATCCCCGCCACCGCGGCCGCGATCCGGCGCCCGGCGCCACGCCGGGGGGGCCGGGCGGCCACGGAATGACGGGCGGCACGGCTGTCCGCCCGGGTGAGTGTCATCAGCCGGTCTCCTTCCGTACGGGAAGGGTGATCTGCGAGGTGACCTTCGGCACGAACGGGCCGTCGTCCTCCCAGTCGCCGACGAGCTGCCAGTAATGGGTCTGGTCGCGCGAGCCGATCTTCTCGTACGCGAACGACCCCAGGTCGAGGCTGATCTCCGGGGGCGCGGTCGCGGTGGGCTCGAGTTCGTACTTCACCACGACGGTGGTGGTGATCCCGGGCTGGAGCTGCTTGCTTTCGATGCCGCGGCTCAGCACGGAGACCAGGGGGCCGTACTTGGTCTTGATCTCCGGGCGGGTCCGCAGGAGAGAACCGGCGAAGCCGGTCACCGGCAGGATCTTGTCACCGGGTTGGCGGATGATGCCGACCGACGCGGTCTCCTTGCCCATGTTGGTGACCTTGATGACGAGCTCCAGGTAGCGCTTCGCGGTGCCGAAGTCGCCCTTCTCGGTGGTGTCGATCGCTTTGATGAACTCCGTGTGGAACTGCCCCTGGTCGATCGTGTCTCCGGGCGAGACCGCGGGCGGGGGCTTCTTCGGGGCCTCGGTGAAGCCGCCGAACGCGGCGGTGACGCCGATGCCCACCACGGCCAGCGCGGAGGCGACCGGGACGAGGACCGGGCGTCGTCGGCGGGCGCCATTGGGGGATGACGTCATGGCAGTCGATCGTAGTACGACCACACTTGCCCCATTGGTCGCATTGGTTCCGTCCCCTGGGCGGAAATGCGTCCGAATGGCGAGAAGCCCGCGCTGACAGGGCTTCCAGCTCCTACGCTGTGACCGAGGCGGACATGGAGGGCCCGTGGGCGACCCGCACCCCGAGCATGCCCAGTTGCAGGCGGACCGGATCTACCTGGGCTGGCAGTACGCACTGCTGTACCCGGATCCCGGGCCGCCCCCGAAGCGACCGGCCAGGGAGGACGTCACCGAGCCTCCGGTGGACACCGAGTGGGTCCACCGGGAGCGGCTGCAGAAGGACCTGCTCAACCGTCCGGTCAAGATTTTCCGTACGTTCATGGCCGTGGTGGCCGCGGGGATCCTGATCCTCGGCGTGACCGGGCTGCTCACCTGGTCGTTCGTGATGCTCGGCCTGGTCGCCGCGGGAGGCGTGGCCGCCATCTGCACCTACGCCATCCGGCAGGGCGACCGTACGGTCAACGAGCGGCTCGACGAGCGCCGCCGCAAGGCGCTGCGCGAGCAGGAGCGCCGCCAGCGGGAGATCGTCACGGCGCAGGAGGAGCACGCCGCGAAATACCGCGACTGGGCCGAGAAGAAGAGCCGCTTCGACCGGCAGATCAACTGGTACGCCGTGGCGGTGCCCGACGAGATCGACCGCGTGGACGTGGCCGGGGGCACGCTGACCGGCTGGTCGGCGCTGGTGACGCTGATCGGCGCGACGCGCCTCTACAGCGGCGGGCACCTGACCGTGCTCGACCTGTCGGAGGGCGCGATCGCCAAGGACCTCATCGAGCTGGCGCGCCGGGGCGGGGACGACCCGCTCGTCTGGGTGCTCCCGGTGGACCTGCCCCGGCTCGACCTGGGCTCGACGCTCAAGCCCGAGGCGTTCGCCGACGTGCTCGCCCACGTGGTGAGCGTCAGCGAGGAGACCAGCAGGGACATCGGCTTCGACAACGCGATCCTGGAGCGCGTGCTGGAGGTCCTGGGCGAGAACGCCACGATCAGCCAGGTCACCGCCGCCCTGCGGGCCCTCGCGCAGGTGGGCGACCCGCGCGACGACATGAAGTGCGGCCTGCTCACGGCGTCGCAGCTCGAACGCATCGGCACGTTGTTCGGCCGGGGCGTGGCCGACCGGGTGGTCATCGAGCGGGCCTGGGCGCTGGAGTCCCAGCTGCGCAAGCTGGAGACGCTGGGCTCGGAGGCCGTACGGCTGCCGCCCGCGCGGCTGCGGGTCGTCAGCATGGACCGGCAGGCGGGGGTCTTCGGCAACCGGGTGCTCGGGACGTACGTCGCGACCGCGCTCACCCACATCCTGCGCCAGTCGCCGGCCAGCGAGCGGCCCTGGTATCACACGATCATCGTGGCGGGCGCGGACAAGCTGCGCGGCGACGTGCTCGACCGGCTCATGGACGCCTGTGAGACCTCGCGCACCGGACTCGTGCTGACCTACCGCAGCCTCACCCCGACCGTACGGGAGCGGCTCGGCCGGGGGCACGCGGCGGTCGCGTTCATGCGCCTGGGCAACGCCGAGGACGCCCGCGTGGCGAGCGAGCACGTCGGCACCGAGCACCGCCTGGAGCTCGCCCAGCTCACCGAGACGTTCAGCTCCGCGGTCAACGGCCCGAGCGGCTTCTACACCTCCACCGTCGGCGAGAGCCGTACGGAGGGGGAGGAGAAGGGCGAGGGCGACCTGCGGGAGGACATCACCGAGTCGACCGAGTGGGGGCGGCGCGCGCCCACGGTCGCGGACGGGGTCCTGCAGCGGTCGCGGGAGTTCCTGGTCGAGCCGCACCAGCTCCAGCAGCTCCCCACGACCTCCGTGATCATCACCTACTCGACGGCCGAAGGACGCCAGGTGCGCCTCGCGGACGCGAATCCGGCGATACTCACCTTTCCCAAGACGACGCTGGGGGAGTTCGAGGAGATGCGGCGGGCGGCCCTGGCACCCGCGGAGCCCGAGCCGGAGCCCGAGCCGGAGCCGGAGGAGCCCACGCTGCCCGACGTACCCCCCAACCTGGGCCCGCCGCCGCCCCGCCTCGACTGGCGCAAGCGGTCATGAGCGTGCTCAGGTGCGCTGCCCGACGTACCCCGCTGTGTCTTCCCACCGGTCGGTCCCCCGCCGCCGCCCCGCCTCGACTGGCGCAAGCGGTCATGAGCGTGCTCAGGTGCGCTGCCCGACGTACCCCGCTGTGTCTTCCCACCGGTCGGTCCCCCGCCGCCCCGCCTCGCCCGGCGCAAGCGGCAATGACCGCCGCCCAAACGCCACATGCGGCCATGACACCGTCCGTTGCCGGTAAGAGCATCGTCAACACGGCTGTGCGCAGGTGATCGTTGATGGAGTCTCTCCCCTGTTCGTCGTCAATCGAGGGGTCTCATGCACGCGTTCCCCCTGAGCGGGCCGTGGTACCGGATCCAGGCCATCACGGCGCCGTCGCGTAGTTCGTCCGCGGAGTGGGACTTCGTCACGGTGCTCCCCGCGGTCCTGTCCGCCGCGCAGCGCAACCGGCCGTTCGTCATCGGCTGGCTGTCGCGGGGTTCGGGTGCGCCGCTGGAGCTCATCACCAACGCGGGGCCGCTCACACCGCCCAAGCCGCCGCGGCGCGCGGCGACGGCGCCCGAACCGCCCGTCACCGGTCCGCAGCCGCTGCTGTTCCCCGGCGGCGCGCGTGGCGTGGAGATCGGCGACGAGTGGCTGGCCGACCTCGCCGACCTCGTCTGGACGCCGTGCCCGGGCCGGCAGGCGCCGCCGCTCTACGGCAGGCGCGAGCCGGAGCCCGACGAGACCAAGCGGCCCACGTTGTTCGAGTCGACGCTGGTCACGCTCATGTCCCGGCCGTTCGCGTGGGTGGTGGTCGCCGAGCCGACCGACCTGCTCGACGCCGAGGTGGCGCATCTGCGCACCCAGCTCAACGTGCTGCGCCAGTACGGCGACGCCTCGGAGCGGTCGCGGTTTGACGCCGAGCGGGCCGAGCGCAGGATGCAGGAGCTGGACGCCTTCCGCGAGGCCGGGCTGTGGAACGTCCGGGTGCTCGCCGGTGCGGCCGGCCCCGACGAACTGCGCCAGATCGCGCCGGTGCTGGTCGGTTCCGTGGAGATGAGCCACCACCCCTACCGGCTGCGCAGCGCGATGTCGCTGCCCGCCCTGAGCGGCGACGGCACCTGTGAGTCGGTCTACGGCTTCGGCGAGGCGCTGACCGTCGACCTCCAGGATTCGGCCGACGGCGCGGCGGCGCCGTTCGCGGCGACGGCGGGGGCCCTCGCCGCGCTCGCCGGGCTGCCGCGCCGCGAGGTGCCGGGCGTCCGGGTGCTCGACGCGGGCTTCTTCGACGTGACCAGCGAGGCCGAGGTCGAGGGCTCGGCGGAGACCGTCGACCTCGGCGCGATCGTCGACGGGCAGGACCGCGCCGTCGGAACGTTCCGGGTGCCGCTCGCCACGCTGAACCGCCACGCCTTCGTCACCGGCGCCACCGGCTCGGGCAAGTCGCAGACCGTACGTCACCTGCTGGAGCAGCTCACCAAGGCGGGCATCCCGTGGCTGGCCATCGAGCCGGCCAAGTCGGAGTACGCCGCGATGGCCGGCCGGGTCGAGCACCTCGCGCCGCTGACCGTCATCAACCCCTCGGCGCCCGACAACGTGCCGATCAGCGTCAATCCGCTCGCGCCCGAGCCCGGCTACCCGGTGCAGGCCCACATCGACATGGTCAGGGCGCTGTTCATGGCGGCCTTCGACGCCGAGGAGCCGTTCCCGCAGATCATGTCGCTGGCGCTGCAGCGCGTCTATGAGGCCAACGGCTGGGACGTGGTCACCGGCGGCGGCATCCCGGGGGCGGCCGTGCAGCCGGCCGTGCCGACCCTGGAGCAGCTCCAGCAGCACGCGCTGGAGGTCATCCAGGAGATCGGGTACGGCAACGAGGTCCAGGCCGACGTCGAGGGATTCATCAGCCTGCGCCTGCGAAGCCTGCGGGTGGGCAGCGCGGGCCGGTTCTTCGAGGGCGGCCACCCCGCGGACATCGGCGGCCTGCTCCAGCGCAACGTCGTGCTCGCCATCGAGGACGTGGCCAACGACGAGGACAAGGCGTTCCTCATGGGCACGCTGATCATCCGCATCGTCGAGCACCTGCGGATGCGCGCCCGCTCCGAACCGCGGGGCGAGGACGGCGCGGGCGGCCTGCGGCACGTCATCGTCATCGAGGAGGCCCACCGGCTGCTGCGCGACCGGGGCTCCCAGCGGGCCTCCACCCACGCGGTCGAGCTGCTGGCGGGGATGCTCGCCGAGATCAGGGCGTATGGCGAGGGCATCATCGTGGCCGAGCAGATCCCGACGAAGCTCGTCTCCGACGTGGTGAAGAACACGGCGCTGAAGGTGGTGCACCGGCTCCCGGCCGAGGACGACCGTGCGCTCGTCGGCGCGGCGATGAACCTCAGCGAGGACCAGTCGCGCCAGGTGGTGTCGCTCCAGCCGGGCTTCGCCGCGGTGTTCGCCGACGGCATGGACCGCCCGCTGCGCGTCCGGGTGCCGCTGGGCGAGGACCGCGAGCGCGAGACGCTCGGCCCGGTGCCGCCGATCTGCGGGCGCCGTTCGGCCGCCTGCGGGCGCGAATGCCGTACGGGGAAGGCCTGCACGCTGGTCGAGCTGCGCGAGGCCGACCTGCTCGCGGTGGCTCCGGAGTGGGCGTGGCTGCGGATCTGGACCGACACGGTCGTCCTGGCGTTCGTGACGAACCGGTCGCTGCCCGGCGTGCCGCGCGTGCTCGCCGACATCTGGGCCGAGCTGCCGGCCAAGCGGCGCGAGTGCCTGCTGGCCACGCTGGTCGAGCGGTCGGTCTCGCGCCGCGCCTGGTCGCTGCGCACGTGGTTCGACCCCGCGCTGCTCACCGAGAAGGCCGCCGAGGTCGCCGCCGGACTGCTGGCGGCCGGCCAGGCGGACGGCGCGGAGGGCGACCCGCCGATGCGGGCGGGCGACCGGCCGGGCGCGGCCTGGGTCATCCCGCAGGTCCGCTGGCTGCACGAGGTGGACCGGTTGTTCCCGTTCGGCCATCCCGCGCCCAACCTGCGCAGTCCCGCCCCGGCGATGGAGTATCCGCTGTTCGGCACCGATCCCGCCGGCCGGCCGTACCCGCACCAGGGGGTCAACGGCGCCGAGCCGGCCGAGGGCGGGGTCGCGGTCGGCGTGCGCACCGAGCTGCTCGGCCACCGCGCGAAGGCGCTGCGCCACCATCCGCTGTCGATGGAGGTGGACCGCAACCGCGCGCTGGCCTGGCGGGTGATCCTGGGCGACGACGAGCACGAGGGCATCCAGCGTGACGTGACGACGGTCGCCATCGGGGTCGAGCCGCGCGAGCGGGTCAAGTACGTGGCCCAGACGATGAGCGCGGGCTGGCTGGAAACCGTGCTGTCCTGGCCGCGCCGCTTCGTCCTGCCATTCGACGGCGACACCCCCGCCGAGCTCACCTTCGGGGCGTGATCTTGTAGTTTGTCGCACCTACGGTCCCTGACCTGGGCCCGAGCACTTCGGGATCATGCACAAACTCCGGCCGCACCCGCCCTGCCTGGGCGAAAGCCGTACGTGATCTTGCAGATCCGCGGAATCGCCCGCCTCGGGAGGGGCATTAGGATCGCGGCATGAGTCAGCTTCCGTTGCGGGCGCAGCTCGCCAGCGCCCTGGGCCGCACGGCCGCGACGCTGTCCAGGGCCACCGGGCGTGGCGACGGCTCGGTGATCGGCGGCAGGGTCGGCCTCATGCTGGAGCCCGACCTGCTGCGCAAGCTCGCGGCCGACCGCAAGCTCGTCCTGGTCAGCGCCACGAACGGCAAGACCACGACGACGCGTCTGATCACCTCGGCGCTGCAGGAGCTCGGCGATGTGGCGACGAACGCCTTCGGGGCCAACATGCCCGCCGGGCACGTGTCGGCCCTCGCCTCCAACAAGGACGCGCCGTACGGCGTGCTGGAGGTCGACGAGAAGTACCTCCCCGAGGTCCTCGACACGACAGAGGCCGGCATCGTCTGCCTCATGAACCTCAGCCGCGACCAGATGGACCGGGCCGCGGAGATCTGGCTGCTGGCTCAGAAGTGGCGCCGCGCGCTCGCCGGCAGGCCCACCCACGTGATCGCCAACTGCGACGACCCGCTGGTGACCTGGGGCGCCTCCACGGCCGCTCAGGTCACGTGGGTGGCCGCGGGGCAGCGCTGGCGGGAGGACTCCTGGTGCTGCCCCGAGTGCGGCGGCCCGCTCGACCGCGCCGGGTTCGGCAACGGCGGTCAGGGCCTCACCCCGGCCCAGATGGCCGACACGAACTGGGCGTGCCGTGAGTGCACCTTCCGGCGGCCTCAGCCGAACTGGGTGCTCGACGGGGAGTACGTGACCGACCCGCGCGGCCAGCACTGGCGCCTGGACCTTCAGCTCCCCGGCCAGGCCAACCGGGCGAACGCCGCCGTCGCGCTGGCGGTCGCCGAGACGCTCGGCCTCGATCCCGCCCGGGCGCTGCCCCGGCTGCGTACGGTCGCCTCGGTGGCCGGGCGTTACACCACCGTCGAGCGGGACGGCCGGTCGCTGCGGCTGCTGCTGGCCAAGAACCCGGCCGGCTGGCTGGAGGCGTTCGACGTCGCCGATCCGGCGCTGCCGATCATCCTGTCGGTCAACGCCCAGGGGCCGGACGGCCGCGACACCTCCTGGCTGTGGGACGTCGACTACCGCATCCTGCGCGGCAGGCCCGTCCTCGTCACCGGCGAGCGCCGCCTCGACCTCGCGCTGCGGCTGGCCGTGGCCGGGGTCCCCTTCCAGCTCTGCGACTCGTTCGAGCGGGCGGTGGCGGCGCTGGCGCCCGGCAAGATCGACGTGATCGCCAACTACACCGCGTTCCAGCAGATCCGAGCGGAGTTCGGCCGTGCAGTCTGAATTGTCCATCGTCTGGATCTATCCCGACCTGCTCAGCACGTACGGGGACCAGGGCAACGTCCTGGTGCTGGAGCAGCGGGCCCGGGCCCGGGGCTTCCAAACCAGGACCATCCACGTGCGCTCGTCCGACCCCGTGCCACAGCAGGGCGACGTCTATCTGATCGGCGGCGGCGAGGACCGGCCGCAGATCCTCGGGGCCGAACGGCTGCGCCGGGACGGCGGCCTGCACGCCGCGATCCAGCGCGGTGCGGCCCTGCTGGCGGTCTGCGCCGGCTACCAGATCATGGGCACGGTGTTCGGCGGCGAGGAGGGCCAGCCGGTGCCCGGCCTCGGGCTGCTGGACATCAGCTCGGGGCGCGGCGAACGGCGCGCCGTCGGCGAGCTGGCCGCGGAGGTCGACCCCGCGCTGGGGCTGCCCACGCTGACGGGGTTCGAGAACCACATGGGTGTGACGAGGATCGGCCCCGGCGTGCGCCCGCTGTCGCGGACGATCGTCGGCACCGGAAACGGCGACGGCACGGAGGGCTGCTACGCGGGCCGCGTCATCGGCACCTACCTGCACGGCCCGGCGCTCGCCCGCAACCCCGCGCTGGCCGACCTGCTGCTGAGCTGGGTCACCGGACCGCTGCCGCCGATCGACGACAGCTGGTATCAGGCGCTGCGCGACGAACGCCTGCGCGCGGTGCTGCCGAGCTGACCGGCCGGTGACTGCGGCCGGTCAGTAGATCAGCGCCTGCACGCCCTCGCCCAGGGCCTCCTCGACGAACGTGGAGGCCCCGGCGATGCGTACGCCGTCGATCACGTCGTCCACGGTGATGCCCCTGCGGGCGGCGCACTGGGTGCACAGCGTGACCCTGCCGGCCGCGAGCACGGCGTCGAGCATGTCCTCCAGCGGGGCGGCCTCGGCCAGGGTGAACTCCTTGGCCCGTCCCGGCAGCGCGAACCACGAGGACTCGCCGGTCAGCCACAGCGAGACCGGGACTCCGCTCGCCAGCGCGGCCGCCGCGACCGTGAACGCCTGGTTGCAGCGCTCCGGGGCGTCCGCCCCGGCCGTCACCTTGATCACCAGTGATCGCGCCATTTTCGTGCCCCTCCCGCCGATCTTTGCGATGAACCACTTTGGACACCGCTCCGTCGGGCAGGTCCCGGCGGTCGCGGCACTGAGAGCCTAGTCCGCCGGGGCCGGCGCCGCGCTGCCGCCTGCCGTGCAGGTTGGGCAATCCGTACATGCCGCGCATGGTGCGAGGGCCCGTTCGCACGGCTCTAAGCTCGTCTCCATGGACGTACATCCCGACCTCGAGCCGATCGCCTTCCTCCTGGGCCGCTGGGAGGGGGCCGGGGTGATCGGCTATCCCACCATGGAGAGCGCCAACTTCGGCCAGGAGATCGTCTTCGGGCACAACGGGAAGCCGTTCCTGACCTACCAGAGCCGCACGTGGCTGCTCGACGCGGAGGGCGCCAAGGTCCGGCCCCTGTCCACCGAGACGGGGTTCTGGCGGATCCAGCCCGAGCGTCAGATCGAGGTGTGCCTCGCGCACCCGACCGGCATCGTCGAGATCTACGTGGGAGAGGTCGTCTTCCACAAGATCGAGCTGCGTACGGACGTGGTGGCGCGGACCACGACGGCCAAGGAGTACAACGCGGGCCACCGGCTCTACGGCCTGGTCAACGGCAACCTCATGTACGCCTACGACATGTCGGCGATGGGGCACCCGCTGCAGTCGCACGCCTCGGCGGAGCTCAAGCGGGTCGGCGACTTCGAAGAGTAGGACTCCGACGAGCAAGGGAAAAAGAAAGAACCCCGGGCGCGCTCCGCCTCCTGACGAGGCGGGCCGGCTGGACCATGGCCGGGGACGGAAGTCCGCGGCCGCCGGCTGCCCGGGGTTCCGGTGACTGTCGAGGATTCGCCGGGACGTCGTACGACATCCAGACGGAAGGTCCAGATGGACGAGTCCTAGCGGACAGCCACCTCGCTAGCCCAAGAATGATCAACCATTGTTTGGACCACCTCCCTTCTGCGTGCCTTCACGCTATGCGAGCGGCGCGGGCGCGGGCAAACGATTAATCCGGCGAACTTGCCTGTCCTCCTGTGACGGCTGGGCAGACGCATCGGGCGCGGCGGGGGAGCGCTCCGATGTAGGGCGCGTTTCGCCGGCTACGACCTAAACTCTGGGGCATGGCCGAGACTTGGCACGAGGAGCTGCGGGCGCGCGGCTACCGGATCACCCCCCAGCGTCAGCTCGTGCTGGAAGCGGTCACCGAACTCGGGCACGCCACACCCGAGGACATCTGTTCGCGCGTGCAGCGGACGGCGAGGGGCGTCAACATCTCGACCGTCTACCGGACCCTGGAGCTGCTGGAGGAGCTCGGGCTGGTCACGCACACGCATCTCGGGCACGGCGCCCCCACCTATCACCTCGCCTCCGAGGCCGACCACGTCCACCTCGTCTGCCGGGGCTGCGGCGAGGTGACCGAGGTCGCTCCCGGCATGGTGGACGGCCTCGTCTCCGCCCTCGACACCGAACTCGGTTTCGCCACCGACGTCCGTCATCTCACCATCTTCGGTAATTGTCGCAAATGCCGTCTTTGACGGTTATGGCCCGCTTTCGGAGCGTTGTCCTGATACCGGTAGCGTGACGAGTGGAGCAGCACGCCGATCCGTCAGGAGATGAGGGTGACCGTTCCCGCGGAGGCCGCCAAGCGGCGCATAGTGGATCTTTTCATGTCCAGCGAGGAGCGGCTGCTCCGGCGGTGGACCCAACTGTCCGGAGCGTCCCCGGACGAACTCCGTGACCTCTACCAGGCGTTGCGCATCGCGCTCGCCGGCGAGGAAGGAGACTTCGCCGACGTCCGCGGGCTGCTCGCCGAGCTCTCCCGCGCCCGTGTCCGCCAGGGGCACACGCCCTCCGACACCGCGCGGCTGGTGTTCTCGCTCAAGGAGGCGTTGTACGAGGCGGTCGAGGACGACGGAGGCCCGGAGGCGCTGCGCGGCTTCGTGTGGTTCTCCCGGCTCGTCGACGATCTCGGTCTGTACACCTTCGAGACCTACTCGGCCGCCCGCGACAAGATCATGCTGGACCAGGCCGAGCAGCTGCTCGAACTGTCGACGCCGGTGGTGAAGCTGTGGGAGGGCATCGTCGCCGTGCCGCTCGTCGGCACGCTCGACTCGGCCCGCACCCAGGTCGTGATGGAGAAGCTGCTGCAGACCCTGGTCGACACGGGTTCGGAGCACGCGGTAATCGACATCACCGGCGTGCCGGCCGTCGACACACAGGTCGCCCAGCACCTGCTCAAGACCGTCGTCGCGGCCCGCCTGATGGGCGCGGAGTGCGTGATCTCCGGCATCCGCCCGCAGATCGCGCACACGATCGTCACGCTGGGCATCGAGTTCGGCGACATCGTCACCAAGGCCTCGCTGGCCGACGCGTTGTCGTACGCGCTGAAGCGGAGTGGCGTGGAGATCACGGGTGCCGCGCGGACGCGGGTCGCGGTCAGGGCGGAGCGCGCCTGATGGAACGTGTGCCGATTCTCAAGCTCGGCGACATCCTGATCGTCTCGATCCAGATCGACCTGGACGACCAGAGCGTGCTGGCCCTGCAGGAGGACCTGGCGGACATGGTGGTCGCCTCGGGAGCGAGAGGGGTCATCATCGACATCACGGCCGTGGAGATCGTCGACTCGTTCATCGGCCGGATGCTGTCCACGATCGCCGCGATGACCCGCATGCTCGACGCCGAGACCGTCGTGGTCGGCATGCGTCCCGCGGTGGCGATCACACTCGTCGAGCTCGGCCTGTCGCTGGGCGGGGTGCGCACGGCGCTCAACCTGGAAAAGGGCGTCGCCATGCTGGAACACGTCAGGGGCGCCGCCGGGTGAACGGGCCACGGGAACTGCCCATCACCACCAACGGCGACGTAGTGCTCATACGTCAGCAGGTCAGAAGCCTCGCGGCCGAGATCGGGCTCTCCCTGGTCGATCAGACGAAGGTCGTGACCGCCGCCAGCGAGCTGGCCAGGAACGCCCTCGTCCACGCCGGAGGCGGCCGGGTGCTCATCGAGGTCCTGCGAGGCGGGCGGCGGGCCGGGCTACGGCTCGTCTTCAGCGACGAGGGACCGGGCATCCCGGACGTCGACCAGGCGCTGACCGAGGGCTGGAGCACCGCCGGGGGTCTGGGGCTCGGGCTCAGCGGATCACGGCGGCTCGTCGACGAGTTCGACCTCGTCTCCGCCCCCGGCGAGGGCACCCGCGTGACGGTGACCAAATGGGCCCGGTGACGCGGCGATGACACACCGGCACGAAGACATCTGGATCCGCACCGACGATCCGAGTGTGATCGGCGCGGTGCGCAGGGCGGCCGTCGCGCTGGCCACGGCCGCGGGGTTCGACCAGAACCGCACCGGCCAGGTCGCCGTGGCGGTGACCGAGGCGGTCTCGAACCTGGTCAAGCACGCGGTGGAGGGCGCCGTTCTGGTCCGCCCTCATCCGGAGCGGCCGGGCGCGGTCGAGCTCGTGGCCGTCGACAAGGGCCCGGGGATCGCCGACCTCGCCCGCGCCCTGCGCGACGGCTACTCCACCTCGGGCACGCTCGGCATCGGCCTCGGCGCGATCGCCCGCATGGCCACGGGCTGGGACGTCCACTCCATGCCCGGCAGGGGGACCGTGCTGGTCCTGCACTTCACCCGGGACGGCCTGCACGGTCCGCCGCTGCGGGTGAGCGGGCTGCGCCGCGCGATCGGCGAGGAGAGCGTCTGCGGCGACTCCTTCGCCTTCGCCGACGCGGGCGACGCGATCAGCGTGCTCGTCTGCGACGGGCTCGGCCACGGCGGCGCCGCCGCGCACGCCTCCCGCGAGGCCGTACGGATCTTCATGGAGGATCCGCACGCCCCTCCGGCCGCCGCGCTCGAACGCCTGCACCGGGGGCTGGGCCACACCCGGGGCGGTGCGGTCGCGGTGGTGCGGGTCGGCCGTGAGAACGTCACGTTCGCCGGGCTGGGCAACGTCTCGGGCTGGATCGCCCACGCCGAAGGGCGGCAGGGGATGCTCTCGCTGCCCGGGATCGCCGGGCACAAGGGCAGGCACCCCCGGCAGTACGAGTACGCGCTGCCGCCGCACGCCACGGTGGTGCTGCACACCGACGGCCTCACCGACCGCTGGGATCCGGCCTCCTTCCCGGGTTTGTTCGCCCATTCCCCGGCCGTGGTGGGCGCGACCCTGCTGCGCGACGCGGGCAGCCGCAGGGACGACGCCTGCGTCGTCACCGTGAAACAGGGGCAGTGATGGGCGAGGTGCTCACTCGGGCGGAGATCTGCAGGGAGCAGGACGTCTTCGCCGTACGGCAGCTGGGCCGCCAGATCGCCGAGCTGGTGGGACTGGAATCACAGGACCAGATCCGGGTGGCGACCGCGCTCAGCGAGATCGGCCGCGAGGCGCTGGCGTACGGCGCGCAGAGCGACGTCGTCTTCGACCTGCGCGATGATCGCCTGGTCATCAGGGTGAACTACCACGACGACGTCGACGTGCGGCCGGGCGAGGGCCTGAAGCTGGCCGGCCGCTTGGTCGACCAGGTCGCGCTCTCCACCGAGGACAGGTGCGTCACGCTGGTGAAGCGGGTGCCCGAGCACGCCGGGCAGGGGGTGGCCGGACAGCGGGCCCGGTCGCTCGACGGCATCCGCGAGGAGCTGGCCCGCCGGTCGCCGCCCAGCACGGCGATGGACGTGCTGCGCGAGCAGAACAGGGAGCTGGCCGGCACCCTGGAGGAGGTGCTGCGGCTCAACGCGGAGCTGACCGAGACCAACCAGGGCGTGCTGGCGCTGTACAACCAGCTGTCGGCCGAGCTGGAGGAGACCAACCGCGGCGTCGTGGCGTTGTACGCCGAGCTCGACGAGAAGTCGTCCCAGCTCCGCCAGGCGGCCGAGGCCAGGCAGCGGTTCTGGGCCAGCGTGAGCCACGAGCTGCGGCTGCCGCTGACCTCGATCATCGGCCTGGTGAGGCTGCTGCTCGGCTCGGGCGCGGAACCGCTCACCGGGGAGCAGGAGCACCAGATCACCCTCATCGGCAGTTCGGCGGAGACGCTGCTGGCGCTGGTGGGTGAGCTGCTCGACCTGGCCAAGGCCGAGTCCGGACGGCTGGACCCGCAGCCGTCGATGGTGGACGTGGTCGCCCTGGCCGAGCGGCTGCGCATGACGCTCCACCCCGCCGGGCGGGCCGAGGGGGTCGAGCTGTCGGTCGACGTGTCGGACGAGGTCGGCGAGTTGTTCGTCGACGAGACCATGCTGACCACGATCCTGCGCAACCTGCTGTCGAACGCGCTGAAGTTCACCGAGTATGGAGAGGTCCGGCTGACGGTCGTCGTGGACTGCGCGACCGCGGAGGCGGTCTTCACCGTCACCGACACCGGCGTCGGCATCCCCCCCGAGCACCTGGAACGCGTCTTCGAGGAGTTCTTCCAGGTGCCCGGGTCGCTGCAGCTCAGAGCGAAGGGCACCGGTCTCGGCCTGCCGTACGCCCGCAGGCTCGCGGAGGCGATCGGCGGCACGCTGGAGCTGGACAGCAGGGTGGGCGAGGGCACCACGGCCACGTTGCGGGTGCCGCACCGGATGACCACTCCGGAGGTGGGCCGGGCGCTCGTGGCCGACGACGACGAGGGGTTCCGCGCCCTGGCTCGGCGCATGCTCTTCGGGTTCGCGGCCGCGGTGGACGAGGCCGCCGACGGGGTAGAGGCACTCGGCATGATGCGCGAGAGTCCGCCGGACGTGGCCTTGATCGACCTGCTCATGCCGCGCCTGGACGGTACGGCGCTGCTGCACGAGATGACCGAGGACGAGACCCTGCGGGACATCCCCGCGGTCGTCGTGTCCGTGGCGTCGGAGCATTCGGTGGCCGACCGTCCGGTGCTGCCGAAGCACGGACTGCGCAGGGACCAGCTGCTGGAGGCGATCCGGGAGGCCGTGCGCGACAAACAGGTGCACACGCGGGGGAGCGTGGCCCATGATTGACGCCGCGGCGACGGTGCTGGTCGTCGACGACGTCCCCACCAAGCGGTACATCCTGGCGAGCTGGCTGCGCCGCGCCGGGCACCGGGTCGTCGAGGCGGGCGGCGGCGAGGAGGCGCTGGCCGTCGTCGACGCGCTCAGGCCCGATCTCGTCGTCCTCGACGTACGGATGCCCGACCTGAGCGGCATCGAGGTGTGCGAGAAGATCAAGGCGAACCCGCGGACCGCCTCGATCCCGGTGATCCAGGTCTCCGGTAACGCCATCACCCCGGCCGACCGTGCCGAAGGGCTGGAGCGCGGCGCCGACGCGTACCTGTCGGAGCCCATCCAGCCCGACGAGTTCACCGCGACGGTCCGGGCGACCCTGCGGTACTACCGGGCGCGGCAGCGGGCCGAGCGGATGGCGGAGCGGCTGAGCGAGCTGGCCGAGATCACGCTGGCGATGAACGAGGCGGAGGACTTCGAACGGCTGCTGGCGGTGGCCGCCGAGGGCTGCTCCCGGCTGCTGGAGCGATACTCGCGGGTGCTGGCGGTCCCGCCCGGCGGGCGGCTGCGCAGGTTCGCGGCCCGGCCGGGCGAGCCCGCGGCCCCCAGGCCGGTCCACCCCGACACCCTGGAGCGGCTGAGCACGATCTCGATCGGCGAGTCCGCGGGCGTGCGGATCTTCGAGATCGACAACGAGACCTGGGCCCGCGTCGTCCCCGACAGCGACGTGGTCGCGCGGGTGTCGGGCGTGCTATGCCGTACGAAGACGGGCCGGTCGCCGGTCTTCCTGGGCGTGGAGACGGGCTCGCCGCTCGGCGGCGAGGAGCTGAGCCTGCTGCGGCAGCTCGGCCAGGCGCTGGCGCTGGCGGTCGACGCCGCCCGCGCGTACGCGGAGGAGCACACGATCTCGCTCACGTTGCAGCGCAGCCTGCTGCCGGCCGAGATCCCCCGGACCCCCGGCCTGCTGGTCAGCGTGCGTTACCGGCCCGCGGTGGACAACGTGGAAGTGGGCGGCGACTTCTACGAGGTGCTGTCCCTCGGCGATCGGGTGCTGGTCGCGCTCGGCGACGTGCAGGGCCACTCGCTGCAGGCCGCCACCGTGATGGCGGAGCTCCGCAACGCGCTGCGGGCGTCGGTGATCGACGCCGTCGACCCGGCCCGGTCGATGGCCCTGCTCAACGCGGTCCTGCGGCGTTATCACCCCGGTATGACGGCGACCGTCTGCCTGATGCTGATCGACCCCGCGACGGGGGAGACCGAGATCGTCAACGCCGGGCACATCCCGCCGCTGCTGGCCGGTAAGGGGGCGGTCTATCACAGGTTCGGCAACCTGCTGCTCGGCGTGGCCGACGAGCAGTATCGGGTGGACCGGGTCCGGCTGCCCGAGGACGCCACCGTTCTGCTGTTCACCGACGGGCTGATCGAGGATCGCGACAAACTGCTGGACGAGAGCCTGGAGGTCGCCCGTCAGCAGGCCGAGGGCGTGGGCGACGACCTGGAGGCCTTCTGCGACCGGCTGATCGCCACCTTCGGCGCCCGGGAGGACGACGTGGCGCTGGTCGCCCTCCGTCGCGTGCCGTTCTGACGGTCGTCCACAGGGAGGCCGGGCGTCGCCACGACGGCGGCGGTGGACCGAATAGCCTTGGACGCATGCGGAGCCCATTGCTTGACACACACGGCGCGGTGGCCGCGCAGGCGCCGGACGAGACCGTCGCGGCCCACTACGGTGACCCCTTCGCCGAGCAGCGGGCGCTGGCCGGCGGGCGCGCGCTGGTCGACCGGAGCAACCGCGAGGTCGTGCGGATCAGCGGACCCGACCGGCTGAGCTGGCTCAACGACCTCAGCTCGCAGAGGCTCGACACGCTCCCGCCGGACACGCCCACCCAGACGCTGCTGCTCGACCCGCAGGGCCGCGTCGAGCACCATCTCACGCTCGTGGACGACGGCGAGGCCGTGTGGGCCCACGTGGAGCCCGGCACCTCGGCCGAGCTGGTGGCCTTCCTGGAGAAGATGCGGTTCATGCTGCGGGTCGAGATCGCCGACGTCACCGCGGACTACGCGGTGGTCTCGGTCGCCCCGCCCGGGCCGGCCGGGAGCACCGCCGCGACCGGCGTGACCGTGGAGGGCGCCGTCGCGATGGGCGGCGACGCGCTCGTGCCGCGTGAGCGGCTGGGCGGCCTCCCGGACGAGCTGGGCCTGCGGCCCGCCGGCCTGTGGGCCTACGAGGCGCTGCGCATCGCCGCGTACGTTCCCCGGCTCGGGTTCGAGACCGACCACAAGACGATCCCCCACGAGGTCGGGTGGATCGAGGCGGCCGTCCATCTGAGCAAGGGCTGCTACCGGGGGCAGGAGACGGTCGCCCGGGTCCACAACCTCGGCCATCCGCCCCGCCGCCTGGTCTTCCTGCATCTCGACGGCAGCGTGGACGAGCTGCCTCCGCACGGCGCCCCGGTGACCCTCGGCGTCGGCACGCCGATCGAGGCCGAGCCGGAGGCCGCCGTTGAGGGCTCCGCCGAGCCCGGCCAGATCGGCTTCGTGGGCTCGTCGGCCCGCCACTTCGAGCTGGGCCCGATCGCCCTCGCGGTCGTGAAGCGGACGGTCCCGGTGGACATCGACCTGCTGGCCGGCGGCGTCGCCGCGAGCCAGGAGGTCGTGGTGCCGCCGGACGCCGGGCGGAACGTGAAGATCGACCCCGCCCTGCGCCGGCGCATCCGATAGCCCTCACCTAACGGCGGGCCCACCACGGCCGGGTGCAGAGCGCGGCGAGCACGGCGCCCGCCGCGTTCAGGATCACGTCGTCCACGGAGCTCACCCGGCCGAGCCGCAGGCCGAACTGCAGGAGTTCGACGGCGAGCGACGCGGTGGCCGCGACGGCGGCCACCGCCGCGAGCGAGGCGAAGCGCGCGGAGCGGACCGGAAGCATGCCGCCGAGCGCGGAGAAGACCAGGAGGTTGCCGCCGATCTGCACGACGGCCGCTCCGGGTGACAGCACCGCGAGCTGACCCGCCAGGTCCACCAGGGGGACGACGTGCACCCCCGATTCGGTCCCCGGCGTGAGGATCATCCAGATCCAGGGGGTGGTTCCGGCCACCATGACCACGTCCGCTGCGGCCGTACGGCGGGGAGCGGGATGACTCCGGCGGACGCGGTGACGGGTGAGGAGCAGGACGGCGACGACGGCCACGGGAACGGCGCAGACGGCCGCGACGACGACGTGTCCCCACGTGCCCCACGCCTGTTGCATCCGATCATGATGCCAGGGCCGAGGGCCGCGTGCCCGGCGTCAGACGTCCACGACGAGGGTGATCGGGCCGTCGTTGGTGAGGGTCACCTTCATGTCGGCGCCGAAGACGCCCGTCTCCACCCGCGCGCCGAGTTCCCGCAGCTCGGCCACCACGGCCTCGACCAGAGGCTCGGCCACCGGACCGGGCGCGGCGGCCTGCCAGGTGGGCCTGCGGCCCCTGCGGGCGTCGCCGTACAACGTGAACTGGCTGATCACCAGCAGCGGCGCGCCGATGTCGGAGCAGGACTTCTCGCCGTGCAGGATCCGCAGCCCCCACAGCTTCGCGGCGAGCCTGGCCGCCTCGGCCCGGCCGTCGGTGTGGGTGACGCCCACGAGCACGAGCAGGCCGGGCTCGTCGATCGCGCCGACGACCCGTCCCTCCACCACAACGGACGCGGAGCTGACCCGCTGAACGACCGCACGCATGGCCCCGAATTCTGCCATGTCCGGGGGCTTCGTAGACTGCCCGTCATGGCGGAGATGCTCGTCGAGGTGGTCCGGTCGGGGTTCGTCGAGTCGGTGCACCGGGCCCGCGTACACGTGATCGGGGCGGACGGCGCGCCGGCCCTGGTGTGCGGCGACACGTCGAGCCTCGCGTCGCCGCGCTCGGCCATGAAGCCCCTGCAGGCGCTCGCGATGGTCCGGGCCGGCCTGCCGCTCGAGAACGAGCTGCTCGCGCTCGCCGCCGCGAGCCACAGCGGCGAGCCCTTCCACATCGACGGCGTACGGAAGATCCTGGCGGGCGCGGGTCTGGACGAGACGTTCCTGCGCTGCCCCGAGGACCTGCCCCTGGACGAGCAGGCGCGCCGTCAGGTGCTGCGGGAGCACGGCGACGCCCGCCGGATCCTCATGAACTGCTCGGGCAAGCACGCGGCGATGCTCGCCACCTGTGTGGTCAACGGCTGGCCGGTCGACGACTACCGCCACCCCGGCCACCCGCTGCAGCGGGCCATCCGCGCCACGGTCGAGGAGTTCACCGGGGAGCGGGTCGCGGCGACCGGCGTGGACGGCTGCGGCGCGCCGCTGTTCTTCGTCTCGATGGCGGGGGTGGCGCGCGCGTTCCGCGGCCTCACGCTCGCCCCCGCCGGTACTCCGGAGCGGCGCGTCGCCGACGCCATGCGCGCGCATCCCGAGTGGACGAGCGGCACGACCCGGGCGGAGAACCTGCTGATGCGGGCCGTCCCCGGGCTGCTGGTGAAATCGGGCGCGGAGGCGTTCGACGCCTTCGCCGACGCCGAGGGCCGCGCCGGCGCCGTGAAGATCGTGGACGGCGGCGGCCGCGCCCGCGTGCCGGTGACGGTCGCCGCGCTGCGCGCCGCCGGAATCGACGCCCCGGAGCTGGCCGGCCTCGCGACCGCCCCGCTGTTCGGCGGCGGGGTCCCGGTCGGCGAGGTGCGGGTCCGTCCCGCCTGACGGCTGCCCGGGATCTACAGGGAACGGAACTGGCGGGAGGTCGAGATCGCCCCGGAGGTGGTCATGACGAACGTCCGCATCGAGTCGGCGAACCTGGACAGGTCCCACTCGGCCGGGCCCTGGTACCAGTACAGGTGGTCGGTCTGCCGTCCGTTGCCGTTGAACGAGCCGACCACCCGCGCCCACCGGTCCACGCTGTCGAAGATCACCGCGTACGGCAGGTAGCGGGAGAACAGTTCCACGCGCTGGCCGGCGGGCACGTCGTCGACGTTCGCCCCGGCGAGGTACTCCCGGAACCCGAGCGTGTGCGCCAGGGCCGCGGCGCCCTGCGCCGTCTTGGCCGGCATGTACTGGGCGCCGAAGGCCAGCGCGGCCCCCGCGATGATCAGGGCGAGCCCCAGCAGGCCGTACGCCGTGAGCCAGGCGAGCAGGACGGTGGCGGCCACTCCGAGCGCGACGACGGCCAGGCCGAGGGTCGTCCAGCGGGACCGGGTGGAGTCGGGCCGCCGTGCGAACCAGCCCTGCGCCACGACGTCCTGGTACAACGCGTCGCGCACCGTCGCCAGACGGGTGGCGAACGACCCGTGCAGTTCGGACAGCAGCACCCGGTCGCGGCCGTCGAAGATCGCGTCGTAGAGGGCACGCTCGTACGGCAGCAGGTCGCCGATCCTGGCGCCGGGCAGCTTGACCAGGCACCAGTCCGGGGTGTCGTAGGTCTGCCGCGGCTGTTCGTCGATCCGCAGGTAGTTGCGCACGGCGAGGTCCACGATCGTCGCGGTCACGTCGACCACGTCGGCCTGTTCGTCGAACAGCGTGCCGATCTGCCCGGGGCGCACGCCGTCCGGCGGGCTGAAGTGCCCGTTGCGGTGGCCGCTGACCGGGGCGGACTCGCTGCCGACCACGCGGGCGTCGCGGCCCCGCGTCCAGTACAGCAGCCCCACGCCGCCCAGCAGCAGCACCAGCAGCGCCGCCAGACTGCCGCCGGTCACCGCGTTCAGCGTGAACGCGGTGGACAGTTCGAACCTGCGCTCGAGGATCGGCCGGGCCCCCGTCGCGCCCTTGGGGTAGCCGACGACGACCGTCAGCGTCTGGCCCTCCCCGAGGCCCTGCTGCTCGAAGGTGGAGGTGGCGCCGGTCTCCTCGACCGAGGCGCCGGTGCAGGCGATGGCCGCGCTGAGCTCACCGGCGAAGCACGACAGGTTCTGCACCCGGCCGGGTCCGGTCACGGTGACGACGGCCTCCTGCACGGGGCCGGACACCGCGAACCAGCGCAGTTCCTCGCCCGACGCCGTGGGCGTCACGGCGCCGGCCACGTCGTACTCCACCGTGCCCTTGAACGTCAGGGTCTTCCCGTCGTACGAGCCGCCCTTGACGTTCGTGATGCGGTAGACGCGGTCGTGGCCGTCGTCGTACCGGGTCCGGGTGAGCGGCGTGCGCCGCACCGTCTCGCCGGCGGGGGTGATCGTCTCCTTCACATGGAGCACGCCGTTCGAGCGGAGCTCCAACGTCACCTCGTCCTTGGCGACGGGTGCGGAGGCGGCCGAGGCCACGGCGTGCGCGGGGGATGCGGCGAGGACGGCGAGCAGTGCCGCCAGCCCGAGCCGGCGCGCGAGATCCACCATGAGCCGCAACCCTATCGGTCCCGTTACTCCAACAGTGATCCGATATGGGTCACCGGACCGGTCAGGAATCGAGAAGCGCGGCGGACACCGCCGCCCGTAGCGTCGTGGGCATGGAACTCACCCTTCACTACTGCTACATCACCGTCGACGACGGCGACGCCGCGCTCGCCTTCTACCGGGACGTGCTCGGCCTCGAGCTGCGGGGCGACGTCGGGTACGCGGGCGCGCGCTGGCTGACCATGGGCCCGCCGTCGCAGCCCGACGTCAACATCGTCCTGGAGACCGTCAACGCCGACCCGGGCGCCTCCCCGGAGGACCTCGAGGCGCTGAGCCGGCTGCTCGCGAAGGGCATGCTGCGCGCCGTCGTCTTCGCCACCCCCGACTGCGACGCCACCTTCGAGAAGATCAGCGCGTCCGGCGCCGAGGTCCTGCAGGAGCCGGTCGACCAGCCGTACGGCGTCCGCGACTGCGCCTTCCGCGACCCGGCGGGCAACATGATCCGCTTCCAGCAGCTCGGCAAGGGCTGACGCGACGCGCCCCTTCGGGGGCGTCGGCCGGATCGGTAGGGTAGCCGTCCATGGGACACACCCGGCTTTACCGGAACGGGAATCTGGAGGCCGAGGGCTTTCCGGTCGCCGACGTCTCCGAGCATGTCAAGGACCCGTCGGCCGTGGTGTGGTTCGACATGTGCGCCCCCACCGAGGAGGAGCTGCAGTCCATCAGCGAGGAGCTGGGGCTGCACGCCCTCGCGGTGGAGGACGCGCTGCAGCACCGGCAACGGCCCAAGCTCGACGTCTACGACAGCCACATGTTCCTGAGCGTCTACGCCGCGGCCTTCGACGCCGAGTCGGGCCGGGTGCGGGTCGCGCCCGCGGCCGCCTTCGTCACGAAGAACGCGCTGGTCACCGTACGCCAGACGGACGACTTCTCCGCCGAGCAGGTGATCCGGCGCTGGGACGAGGGGGCGGACCTGGCCCGGCACGGCGTGGCGTTCCTCCTGCACGGCCTGCTCGACTACGTGGTGGACAGCCACTTCGAGACCGTCGAGGCCATGGACGAGCAGGTGGAGGACCTGGAGGAGACGGTGTTCGGCGACCGGCCGGTCGGCCCGGAGGACCAGCGGCGCACGTTCGAGCTGCGCAAGAGCCTGGTGACGCTGCGGCGCATCGTGATGCCCATGCGGGAGGCCGTGAACTCCCTGGTGCGGCGCAACGGCCTGATCGGCGACGGTGAGATGGCGCCGTACTTCCAGGACGTGTACGACCAGGTGCTGCGGGCCACGGAGTGGACGGACTCGCTGCGCGACCTGGTCAGCAACATCCGCGAGACGCATCTGACCATGCAGAGCAACCGGATGAACCTCATCATGAAGCGGGTGACGAGCTGGGCCGCGATCATCGCGGTGCCCACGCTGATCACCGGCTTCTACGGCCAGAACATCCCGTTTCCCGGCTTTGGGCACCCGTGGGGCTTCTGGGCGTCCAGCGCGCTGATCGTCGCCGCCTCGGCCGCGCTCTACCGGGTGTTCCGGGCCCGCGACTGGCTCTGAGCCCGGGTCACCAGGGACCGTACGGCCCCTGATTGCCGCCGCCGCGGTAGCCGTTGACCGCGGGCTTCACGTCGGCGAGGTAGATGCCCGCCGCGATGACGGCGGCGATCGTGAAGATGTTGGGCAGCCCCATCCCCATGCCCATGTAGTTGATCGCGCCGGCGAAGGTGAACAGCGTCGCGAGACCGAGGATGATCAGCCAGAGCGGCTTGGTCTGCTTGCCGGCCGCGGGGAAGGCGCGTGAGGGGATCCGCAGGGCGTGCACCAGCGCCCAGCCGGACAAAACGAAGGCCCCGACGGAAAGCAGCCAGAAGATGATGTCGAGGATGCCGTACAGCCCGAACAATGGACTCTCCCACACGGTCACGGTCGCTGACGCCCCCAGACTAATGGGCGGTGCCGACACATGGCGCGGGCGCCGGAGGCCGGTTGCCGGGAACGTCCCACCCGCGGGCGGAACAGACGACGGCGGCCCGCCTCCCCGTGCGGGAAGGCGGGCCGCCGCGGTGTCACACGCGCGGGCCGCGGATCAGCTCTGGGCCGCGGTGGTGGTGCGGGTGCGGCCGGTCGAGGGCCGCTTGGCGGTGGTCTCGGCGGCGATCGCCGGCTCGGCGGTCTCCGAGACCTCCGTCAGCTCCAGCGCGGCCTCGCCGCTCACGCGGCTGACGACCTTGCGGCCACGGGTGGCCAGGTCGTCGTACAGCCGGGTGACGCGGGCGGCGGCGGCGTCGGCGTACCCCTTGGCCTTCTCCGGGAGGTCCTTGGCGACGGCCTCGGCCCTGTCCTGCACGGTGCTGGCGTAGGCGCGGGCCTTCTCCACGGCGAAGTCCCCGGCGCCGGTGAGCGCGTAGAACGGCTTGGACTCCGTGATCTTCTTGGCCTGGGTCGTGATGGTCATGGGCTATCCTTCCCTCGAATCCGGTGCAATGCCGTCGCGCGGGGGAACCGGGTCGTCCCCGAGATGCTCAGCCGATTGCGGCGGCTGGGCGGTGTCGGCCCGGTTCTCCTTGCGGAACGATTCATAGATATCGATCAGCACCTGGCGTTGCCGCCCGGTGAGTGTGACGTCGGCCCGGATCGCGGCCAGCACGTCACTGTGCGGCTCGCGGTCCTCGATGAGGCCGGCCTGTACGTAGAGCGCCTGGGCGGAGATCTGCAGACCCTTCGCGATCTGGTTGAGAATCTCCGCGCTCGGCTTGCGCAGGCCCCGTTCCACCTGGCTCAGGTAAGGGTTGGACACACCGGCCTGCGCGGCGAGCTGGCGAAGCGAGATCTTCGCCTGCTGCCGCTGCTGGCGGATGTACTCACCGAGCGAGGTGACCTTGGGCAGTTCCATGCCCCCAGTCTGCCTCGCACTGCTTGCAATTGCAAACTGAGCGGCTAACGCCAGCTAGCGCCCATGGTTCGGCAAGGAAACGCTTCAGCCGGGAAGCAGCCAGAGCAGCGGGGCGCTGGTGGCGAGCACCACCGATCCCGCCAGGATCAGGAAGCGGTGGGTGATCGGGAGTGCCACCTCGGGCCGTACGAGCCGGTCGACCCGGGCCATCACGCTCGACGGCGCGGACGCGCCGAGCGCGCCCTGCGGCGTGGGCAGCGCGGCCGAGGTGCCGAAGCGCAGCAGGGCGGTGGCCAGCCTGCGCGGGCAGCACCGCTGCCGGGCGCGGTCGTCGGCGGCCATCTCGACCAGCAGCTCGACCGACTCCTGCGCGTCGCCGACCAGCTTCGACCAGGGCAGCGCGCGGCGCAGCGCGGCGAACGGCAGCAGCACCAGGTCGTGGCGTTCACGCACGTGGGCGGCCTCGTGCGCCAGCACGGCCTCCAGCTCCGCGGACGACAGCAGGTGCAGCGTGCCGTCGCTGATGACGACCTGCGACTTCAGCCCGGGCAGGCAGTAGGCGGCGGCGCCGGGGAAGTCGACCACCCGCACCCCGGGCACGGCCGGCTCGTCCCGGGCGACCAGCGCGAGCAGCAACCGGTGGCGGCGGCGGGCCCGCAGCGTCTGCGCCCCGGCCGCGAGCGGCAGGGCGATCAGCACGGCGAGCAGCGACAGGCCGGCGACCAGCGCGGCCAGCCGGAGGTAGTCGTGCGGCGTCCGCACGCCGAACTCCACGCTCAGCAGGAACTCCCCGAGCCCGTGGACGACGCCCTTGCGGTAGGGGTCGAGCGCGAAGGCGAGCAGGGCGCCGGTGGAGGCGAGCCCCCAGGTCAGCCCCAGTGACTGCCACAACAGGATCGCCGTGCGCGGGGCGCGCCAGGTCCAGCGCGCGAAGGTCAGCCGCCACGCGGCGACCGCGCAGATCATGGCGAGCGCCGCTAAGACCGCCGCCGCGATCACTCTTCCTCCAGCTCCGTGAGGGCTTTCAGCAGGATCTCGGCTTCCGATCCGGAGACGGCGCGGGCGAAGCGGGTCAGCGCCGCGTCACGGTCGCCGGTCATGTCGAGGGCTTCGAGCATCAGCTCGGCGACGTACGCGTCACGGCTCGCGGCGGGCTGGTAGCGCCACGCGCGGCCGTCGCGGGTGCGGGTGAGGAAGCCCTTGCGGGCCAGCCGGTCGAGCACGGTCATCACGGTCGTCGGCGCGAGGTCGCGGTCCTCGATGAGGCGTCCCACCTCGCGTGCGGTGAGCGGGGCGTTCTCCGCCCAGAGGATGTCCATGATGCTGCGTTCGAGCTCTCCCAGTCCCTTCA
Organism: Microbispora sp. ZYX-F-249; assembly: GCF_039649665.1. Lineage (NCBI taxonomy): Bacteria > Bacillati > Actinomycetota > Actinomycetes > Streptosporangiales > Streptosporangiaceae > Microbispora > Microbispora maris. The sequence goes on from NZ_JBDJAW010000016.1 coordinate 93,297, forward strand.
CGTCTTTAAGCCTACTCGGGGTAGTACTACGTCCCGTAGAGAGGGGAGAGGCATGAAAATCGTTCTGGTCGAGGGAGACATCACCGAGCAGCGGGTGGACGCGATCGTCAACGCCGCCAACTCGTCCCTGATGGGCGGCGGAGGGGTGGACGGCGCCATCCACCGGCGCGGCGGCCCCGAGATTCTGGAGGAGTGCCGGGCGCTGCGCGCGTCCCGGTACGGCAGGGGACTGCCGACCGGTCAGGCCGTCGCGACCACCGCCGGCCGCCTGCCCGCGCGGTGGGTGATCCACACGGTCGGGCCCGTCCACTCGCGGAGCGAGGACCGATCCCATCTGCTCGCCTCCTGCTATCGGGAGTCGCTCGTCGTCGCCGACACGCTGGGCGCCGGCACGGTGGCGTTCCCCGCGATCTCCACGGGGATCTACCGGTGGCCGGTCGAGGACGCCGCCCGCATCGCGATCACCGCGGTGCGGCAGGCAGCCCCCGCCGTGGTGGAAGAGGTGCGCTTCGTGCTGTTCAGTACCGCAGCCTATGCGGTGTTCGAGACGGCCCTACAGGACATCGGATAAGCATTGGGCCAAAACTTTCACAGCCACTTGAGCATGTAGATCTCGTCGCGGTCGTCGCCGGGGGCCACCCGGATCGAGCGGGGCACCCGGCCGACCTCCCGGTAACCCACGCTCGCGTAGAAGCGGTCGACCCCGGTGCCGCCGCGGCAGGTGAGCTGCAACGCCTCCAGGCCGAGCGACCTGGCGGCGTCGTCGGCGGCGAGCAGCAGCGCCCTGCCGTACCCCCTGCCCTGGTGCTTGGGGTGGACCATGACCCGCAGCAGCCAGCGCCAGTGCGCCCGCAGGCCCGAGCCGTTGTCGCCCAGGATGAGCCAGGCGCCCACGCCGTCGTCGTCGAATCCGGCGAGGAGGCTGTCGGGGGCCTGCGGCCCGCCGGCGGAGCGGGTGCGGGCGAACGCCTTCTCCGCGGTCGGCCTGATGTCGTCCGGCGTCACGGGAGGCACGAAGCCCACCGCGCCGTCCGCGTTGGTCACCTCCGCCCAGCAGCTCAGGAGCTCCTCGAAGAGCTCGGGGGTCATCTCCGGGTCGAGGACGAAGCGCATGGCCGGGACGTTATCAACCCGCCCGTCGTCAGCCGCGGGGGGAGAGGCTGCTCCAGGGCAGGGTGAGCTCACCGAGCCTCCAGCGGCCGGGGCCGCCGGTCGGCGGCGTCGCCTCCACCGGCCAGTCCCGCGCCAGCAGCTCGGCCGTCCTCATCCAGCGCTGCCGGGTGCCGTACGCGCCGAAGGAGGCGCAGGTGGCCCAGGCGCGGTCCCAGTCCGTCAGGAACGCGTGGATCCGCTCGCCGGGCACGTTGCGGTGGATCAGCGTCTTGGGCAGGCGCTCGGCCAGGTCGGAGGGGCGTTCGAAGCCGGTGAAGCGGGCCGCGAAGGTGAGCGTGCGCGGTCCCTCGGCGCCGAGCGCCACCCAGGTCGCCCGGTGGCCGACCTCCGAGCAGGTGCCCTCGACGAGCACGCCCGAGGGATGCAGACCGGCCCGCAGCAGATCCCAGTGCTCCCACGCCTCGGCCTCGCCGTACTGTCGCAGCACGTTGAAGGCGCGCACGATCATCGGCGGGCGGGGCACCGGCAGCTCGAACCCGCCCCTGACGAACGTCAGCCCCTCCCGCTCGTACGGCTTGGCCGCCGCGACCCGCTCGGCGGCGATCTCCACGCCCACCACCTCGACGGTGGGGCAGACCCGGCGCAGCCGTGTGAACAGCTCGGTCGTCGTGGTGTGGGACGCGCCGTAGCCGAGGTCCACCACCAGCGGCGCCGTCCCCGCGCGGGCCGAGCGCAGCAGCGGGCCGTACACGGCGGCGATCCAGCGGTCGCAGCGGCGCAGCCGGTTGTGCCCGGTGGTGCCCCGCGTGACCGTCCCGACGGGCCGGACCGGTCTCATGTCCCCGCGCTCATGTCCCCGAAGCGACCCTGTGGACCTTGTGCTGGGCGGCCTGCGCGCGCGGCCGGACGACCAGCCTGTCGATGTTCACGTGCGACGGGCGGGTCACCGCGAAGGCGATCACGTCGGCGACGTCGTCCGCGCTCAGGGGATCGGGGACGCCCTCGTAGACCTTGGCGGCACGCTCGGCGTCGCCCCGGAAGCGGGTCAGGGCGAACTCCTCGGTCATCACCATGCCCGGCGCGATCTCGACGACCCGCACCGGGTCGCCGCACAGCTCCAGGCGGAGGGTCTCGGTCATCGAGGTCTGCGCGTGCTTGGCCGCGCAGTAGCCCCCGCCCCCCTCGTACGACACCAGCCCGGCCGTCGAGGTGAGCATCACCAGCACGCCGTCCCCCGACTCGACGAGCTTCGGCAGCAGGGCCCTGGTCATCCGCAGGGAGCCGAGCACGTTCACCTCGTACATCCGCTGCCAGTCGTCCACCCGGCCGCCGGCCACCGGTTCGAGGCCGAACGCGCCGCCCGCGTTGTTCACCAGGACGTCACAGCGCTCCAGCGAGGCGGCCAGCGCGTCCACCGACGCCTGGTCGGTCACGTCCAGCGTCACCGGGCGCACACCGGGCACGTCGGCCGCCAGCTTGTCGAGCCGGTCCCGCCGCCGCGCCGCCGCCACGACCCGGTATCCCTCCGCGGCGAGCCGGCGGGCCGTCGCCTCGCCGATGCCGCTGCTGGCCCCGGTCACGACCGCGGTCCTGACCGCGGGTTCGGCCGCCGCGGGATTGGTCGCCGCGGGATTGGTCATCGTCACGCTTCCGTCCTTCCACGCTGCTCCGATGGGCAGCCGACATCCTCTCAGGACCCCCGGTGCTCACCTATGTCGGGGAATCCAGTGATGATTTTGATGGTTATAACCCTTTCGGAGGTGGTTCGGGTGTCGGTGTTACGGCGTCGGGTCAACCGCGTCGCGACCATCAGCGTGCACACGTCCCCGTTGGACCAGCCGGGTACCGGGGACGCGGGCGGCATGAACGTCTACATCCTCGAGGTCGCCAAACGTCTCGCGGCGCTGGGCATCGAGGTGGAGATCTTCACCCGGCGCACCGCCCGTGACCTGCCTCCGGTCGCCGAGCTGAGCCCGGGGGTGCTCGTGCGCCACGTCACGGCCGGGCCGTACGAGGAGCTCGACCGCGCCGACCTGCCGGGGCAGCTGTGCGGCTTCCTGTCCGGCGTGCTGCGCACCGAGGCGATGTACGACCCCGGCCGGTACGACGTGATCCACTCGCACTACTGGCTGTCGGGCCAGGTGGGCTGGCTGGCCAAGGAACGCTGGGGAGTGCCGCTCGTGCACACCATGCACACCATGGCCAAGGTGAAGAACCTCCTGCTCGCCGAGGGCGACAAGCCCGAGCCGGCGATGCGCGTGCTCGGCGAGGAGCAGGTCGTGGAGGTCGCCGACCGCCTCGTCGCCAACACCGAGGCCGAGGCCGAGGAGCTGATCAGCCTCTACGGGGCGCCGCGCGAACGGGTGGCGGTCGTCAACCCCGGTGTGAACCTCGCCGTCTTCCAGCCGGCGTCCAAGGGCGCCGCCCGCCGTCGCCTCGGACTGCCGCAGGACGCCCACGTGCTGCTGTTCGTCGGCCGCATCCAGCCGCTCAAGGCCCCCGACGTGCTGCTCAAGGCCGCCGCCCGGATGCTCGTGGAGAATCCCTCGCTGCGGTCGCGGCTCGTCGTGGCCTGCGTGGGCGGGCCCAGCGGCAACGGCCTCGCGCGTCCCTCCCTGCTCAACGACCTCGCCGCCGAGTTGGGCATCGCCGACGTCGTACGGCTCGCGCCGCCCGCGCCGCAGCGGGAGCTGGCCGACTGGTACCGGGCCGCCGACGTGACCGTGGTGCCGTCGTACAACGAGTCGTTCGGCCTGGTCGCGCTGGAGTCGCAGGCGTGCGGCACGCCGGTCGTCGCGGCCGCGGTCGGCGGCCTGCGCACGGCCGTCAAGGACGGCGTGTCCGGCGTGCTGGTGGAGGGGCACGACCCGCACGACTGGGCCCGCGAGCTCGCCCTGCTCGCCGGGCGGCCCGAGCGGCTCGCCGGGCTCGCCGCGGGCGCCGTGGGGCACGCGACGGCCTTCGGCTGGTCGGCGACCGCCGCCCGGCTGGCCGAGGTGTACGCGGGCGCCATGGCCCAGCTCCACCAGACCCCCATCGCGGTCAACTCGTAGGGTGGTCGGTATGAGACCGGATCTGGAAGCCGTCATCGCGTCGGCGCTGGAGTCCGCGGAGCTGTCCTACGAGCGGCCGAAGCCGGGCGCGTTCCTGGTCAAGCTGCCGGGCCAGCACAAGCTCGCCACCCTGACCTGGCTCGTCGTCGGCGACCAGGCGCTCAACATCGAGGCGTTCTTCTGCCGGCAGCCCGACGAGAACCACGCCGAGTTCTACCGCTGGCTGCTGCACAAGAACGGCTCGATGTACGGCGTCCACTTCGCCGTCGACGCGACGGGCGACGTGCACCTGGTGGGCCGGCTGCCGCTGGACGCCGTCACCGAGGAGGAGATCGACCGGGTCCTCGGCTGCGTGCTCACCTACTCGGACGAGTCGTTCGACCGCGCACTCGAACTGGGCTTCGCGACGTCCATCAGGCGCGAGTGGAAGTGGCGGGTCAAGCGCGGCGAGTCGCTGGCCAACCTCCGGGCGTTCGCACGGGTGGTCGAGTCCTGACCAACGGGACGTCCGCCGTACGCCGATAGGATTGGCGGTATGGCGACTTTGGTGCTGCTGCGGCACGGCGAGAGCGAATGGAATGTCAAAGGCCTGTTCACCGGCTGGGTGGACGTCACCCTCTCGCCGACCGGCGAGGAGGAGGCGCGGCGCGGCGGGGAGCTGCTCCTGGAGGCCGGGATCCGGCCCGACGTGGTGCACACCTCGGTGCTCACCCGGGCCATCAGGACCGCGAACATCGCGCTTGAGGCGGCCGACCTGCTGTGGCTCCCGGTCAAGCGCTCCTGGCGGCTGAACGAGCGCCACTACGGCGCGCTCCAGGGCAAGGACAAGGCGCAGACCCGCGCCGAGTTCGGCGACGAGCAGTTCATGCTGTGGCGCCGGTCGTACGACGTGCCGCCGCCGCCGATCGCCGACGACGACGAGTACTCCCAGGTCGGCGACGGCCGCTACTCCCTGCTGCCCTCCGAGCTGGTGCCGCGCACCGAGTGCCTCAAGGACGTCGTCGGGCGCATGCTGCCGTACTGGTACGACGAGATCGTCCCGGACCTGGCCGCGGGCCGCACGGTGCTGGTGGTGGCGCACGGCAACTCGCTGCGCGCGCTGGTCAAGCACCTGGAGGGCATCAGCGACGAGGACATCGCGGGCCTGAACATCCCCACCGGCATCCCGCTGCGCTACGAGCTGGACGCCGACTTCCGCCCGGTCGGCAAGGGCGAGTACCTCGACCCGGAGGCCGCCAAGGCCGCCATCGAGGCCGTCGCCAACCAGGGCAAGAAGTAACCCTCACGTCTGTCACGAAGGCCGCGCTCCTCGCGAGGGGCGCGGCCGCGTCTTGACTGAGGAGCGCGCGGGAGCGAAGCGACCAAGCGCGACGAGGGAAGCGCCCATCGCGCGCCTCCGGCACGACCCCACGGGCTGTGAGCGCCCCGAGCGCCGCGCCGCAGGCGCGGCGGACGTGCACGGGGGAGCGCGGCCTTACTTGTGGACGACCGGCTTCTTCGCCGTGCCGGGGAACACCTGGACCAGGAGCTCCACCGCGCCGTCCGGGGCGTCGATCACCTGGGTCACGAGCTCGCGGCCGCGCAGGTGGACCCGGACCCGGTACGACCCCGGGCCGCGCGTGGTGAGCCCCTTCAGCCTCGTTCCGTCGCCGTCCACCAGCTCCAGGGAACCGGTCGGGCTCTCGTAGCCCACCTCGACCACCTCCTCCCAGCCCCTGGTCTCCAGCGGCGGGCGCCGCGTGTAGGACTCGACGGTCACACACGCGTGGCCGGCCTCGTCGGCCGCCCAGATGGCCAGCGTGCCCCGGCCGCTTCCCACCAGCTCCTCGACCAGGTCCGGGGGGTCGCCCTCGTAGCCCTCCTCCCAGCCGTCGATGGTCCAGAACTCCGTCCACAGCGTGGCCCGGCGCTGTCGTACCGGCCGGATCTTCGGCCGGTGCCGGGGATGCGCCGCGCAGGCCCGCTCCTTCTGCGCGACGTACGCGTCCTCTTCCGCCTGCTGACGGCCGGCCTCCGCCTGCTGCGCGCGGGTCACGGCCGGGCACAGGCCCGCGAGCATGTTCGCCAGGGACGCCTGGGGCGCCTCCTGGACCGCCCGAGCGTGGATGTCTCCTCCGTGCCGGGTCGCCAGCGCGCACAGGTGGCGCCCCTGGGCCAGGACGTCCTGGTCGGAGACCTCGTCCCACCCCTCCACACCGGATTCGTACGGGCGGTCGTAGCCGCGGACCGCGCAGAGGAAGCGTTTGTCCGTCTCGCTCAACCCTTTGACCGTGCCGTCGCCGAATCCGGCGCAGTCGAGCTCCCGCTTGGTGCTCACCCTGCCGGGCGAGGCCGACGCCGCGGGGACGAGGACGACCGCGGTCACCACCAGAACGGCGGCGGTCGTACGGGCGAGCGGGCCGCGCCGCACGTACGGGCGCCGGGGAGCGCGTACGGCGAGCAGGACGAGGATCGGCGGAAGGAAGTCGTAGAGCCTCCACGCGAACTGCCGGGACAGCAGCTCGGGCGGCCCCCAGATCTCCGTGCACGCGGGGCCGAGCGCCGCATCCAGCGCGGGGAGCAGGAAGTCGGGGAGGTTGAGGACGAGCAGGACGAGGGCCACCCAACGGCCGATGATTCCGCCCAGTCCGGCTCGCCCGCTTCGCAGGCTCAGACACCAGCCCGCGAAACCGAGGACGATCAGCGGTGCACCGCCGTACGAGAAGAGGGGAAGGGCCTTGATGAGATATGCCCAGGGGGAAATCTGGTCGTAGATGTCCCACCCGAGGCAGGAGCCCGAGGACATCGTCACGTAGCTCCGGCTGCCGTCGTCGCCGGACAGGAGCGACACGACCCGGGAATAGAGGGCGGGAGCCACCGCGGTCAGCGCCGCCGCCGCCCAGAGCACCCGTGATCGTTTCGGCACGAGAGCGAAGCCTACGCGGCACGTGCGACAGACGACCCGCAGTCCGGCGATGGGCGGGCACGCGAAAGCCCCGGCCCCCCGAGGACCGGGGCTTTCGCGCCCCCCGTCGCCGCCGCGTCAGCCGGCGAGGGCGTCCGCGTCGCGCGTACCGGTGACGAGGTACACGACGTCGCGCGCGACGCGTACGGCGTGGTCGGCGTACCGCTCGTAGTAGCGGCCCGCCAGCGTGATGTCGATGGCGGCCTCGATGCCGTGCTCCCAGTCCTTGGAGAGCAGGACGCGGAACAGCCGCCGGTGGCGGCGGTCCATCGCGTCGTCGTCCTCCTCCAGCTCCTTGGCGAGGTCGATGTCGCGGGAGGCGATGCAGCTGCCCGCCTTGGTGATCAGGTTCTCGGCGATGGCGCCCATCTCGACGAACGTGTCGCGCAGCTCGGCGGGGATGGCGGACTCGGGGTGACGCATCCGGGCGAGCTTGGCGATGTGCTCGGCGAGGTCGCCCATGCGCTCCAGGTCGGCGGCCATCCGCAGCGCGGTGATGACGGTACGCAGGTCGACCGCCACCGGCTGCTGCGTGGCCATCAGCTCGAAGATCGAGGCCTCGAGCTCCTGGTGCAGCCGGTCGACCTCGTTGTCCTGGGAGATGACGCTCTCCGCCAGCTGCAGGTCGGCGTCGAGCAGGGCGGTCGTCCCCCTCGACATGGCCGAGCGCACCAGGCGGGTCATCTCCACCAGGCGGTCGGTCAGGGCCGCAAGATCTTCGTGATAGGCGTCGCGCATGGCCGCCACGCTACGCGCGGGCCGATGAACGAATTCCGACCGCCGGATGAACTTTTCCGGAAACAGGGAGTCCGGCCAGGTCGGGCAGGTGGACCAACCGGAAATGCCGCCTAGGCTGCTGAATGTGAACGAGTTGCTGGCGAGCTTGGCGGCGATGGGCGGATTCGTCGCCGGCTCTTTCGTCATGCTCGCGATCCGGCGGCAGACGGACAAGCCGCGCGTCCAGGAGCCGGTGGACGACGGCCTGCCTCCGGGGGTGGCGTCGGTGCTCGCCGTGCTGCCCTCCTCGGCGGTCGTGCTCGACCGCGAGGACCGGGTCCTGCGCGCCAGTTCGGCCGCCCGCGCCTTCGGCCTCGTACGCGGGGAGTCCCTCATGGCCGCCGAACTGCTCGCGCTGGCCAGGAAGGTCCGCAGGGACGGCGAGATCCGCGAGAGCGAGATAGAGACGGCTGGCCGCAAGTTCGGGCAGGAGTCCACGTCGTTCGCGGTGCGGGTGGCCCCGCTGGGCTCGCACGGGCAGGTGCTCGTGCTCGCCGAGGACCAGACCGAGCGGCAGCGTGTCGAAGCGGTGCGCAGGGACTTCGTCGCGAACGTCAGCCACGAGCTCAAGACGCCGGTCGGCGCGCTGAGCCTGCTCGCCGAGACCGTGCAGGACGCGGCCGACGACCCCGAGGCCGTGAAGCGGTTCGCCGGCCGCATGCAGCACGAGGCGGCCCGCCTGACCTACCTGGTGCAGGACCTGATCACGCTGTCGCGGATCCAGGGCGGCGAGCCCATACCCGCGCCCGAACAGGTGCCCGTGGACGAGACCGTCCACGAGGCCATCGACCGGTGCAACACGAAGGCCTCGGCCAAGGACATCACGCTCGTCGCGGGCGGCACCGAGGGCCTCAAGGTCTGGGGCGACGAGGAACTGCTCGTCACCGCGCTGCGCAACCTCATCGACAACGCCGTCGCCTACAGCCCCGAGCACACCCGCGTCGTCATCAGCGCCAGGCCGGCCGGGAACGCCGTCGAGGTGAGCGTGAGCGACCAGGGCATCGGCATCCCGGAGAGCGCGCAGGAGCGCATCTTCGAGCGGTTCTTCCGTGTGGACGCCGCCCGGTCGCGGGCCACCGGCGGCACCGGCCTCGGCCTCGCGATAGTCAAGCACGTGGCGGTCGCGCACGGCGGCGAGGTCACGGTGTGGAGCAAGGAAGGCTCCGGCTCGACCTTCACTCTTCGCCTTCCCGCGTTCGGCGGTCAGGCGGTCCCCGTACCAAGCACGACCATCCCCCAGGAGGCCGCTAAGTGACTCGGGTACTCGTCGTCGAGGACGAGGAGTCGTTCTCGGACGCCTTGTCGTACATGCTCAGGAAAGAGGGGTACGAGGTCGCGGTCGCGACCAGCGGCCCCGAGGCCCTGGACGCGTTCGACCGCAACGGCGCCGACCTCGTCCTGCTCGACCTGATGCTCCCGGGCCTGCCCGGAACGGAGGTGTGCCGCTCGCTGCGGCAGCGTTCCAAGGTGCCCGTGATCATGCTGACCGCGAAGGACAGCGAGATCGACAAGGTCGTCGGCCTTGAGCTGGGCGCGGACGACTACGTGACCAAGCCGTTCTCGTCCCGCGAGCTGGTGGCGCGCATCCGCGCGGTGCTGCGCAGGCAGGGCGACGTGGAAGAGGTGGAGTCGGCCGTCCTGACCGGGGGACCGGTGCGCATGGACGTCGACCGGCACATCGTGGCCGTGCGCGGCCGGCAGGTGCAGCTCCCGCTGAAGGAGTTCGAGCTGCTCGAGGTGCTGCTGCGCAACGCCGGCCGGGTGCTGACCCGAGGGCAGCTCATCGACCGGGTCTGGGGCGCCGACTACGTGGGCGACACCAAGACGCTGGACGTGCACGTGAAGCGGCTGCGGGCCAAGGTCGAGGCCGACCCGTCCAACCCCCGCTGCATCCTCACCGTGCGCGGCCTGGGCTACAAGTTCGACCCCGCCGACGAGTGAGTCCCGTACGGGCCCTCTTCACGTCTCAGGAGCCCCTGTCCGTCCGGGACAGGGGCTCCTGTGCGTCTTGAGGGACCGCTACTCGGCGCCCGGGGCGGGCGACTCGGTGGACTCCGGGAGCGCGGTGTCCGACGGCGCCGGGCTGCCCGTGGCGAGGGGCGAGGCGGTGGGTGCCGCCGTGGGCGCGGCCGTCGGCGCGGGCGGCAGCGTCGCGAACTCGCGGCTGCGGGCGACGACCGGCACGTCGAGCGCGACGTCGCCTGCGTTCTTGAACTGGAGCGTGAGCTTGATGCTCTCCCCGCCGCGCAGCGCCGTCTTCAGACCCTCGACCGTGACCCCGGGGGTCTTGGCGAGCGTGCCCGGCTGGAGGTCGATCGGGCTCTGCACCTTGACCGAGGTCGCCTTCTGCTCCTCGGGGACGATGCTGGTGAGCTGGTCGGCGGTCCCCGTGCTGTTCAGGAGAGTCAGGTAGAGCGGCGCCGACCCCCCGGCGGCGAGCTGCTGGCCGGAGTCCGGCCCCAGGATGAACGCCTGCGGGATCATGACGCCGTTCTTGCCGTAGGCCTTGCCGGCGCCGTCGCCGTCATAGAGGACGCCTGCCTCGTTCGGGGCGTACGGCACGTTGGTGTTGGCGTCGAAACCGGCGCCACACGCGGCCAGTGCAGGGATGGCGGCGGCGAGGAGCGCGGCAATGGCGATCGCCCTGCGACGGCTGCTGCTGGTCACGGTTCGAGGTCTCCTTGGTACGCACGTGTATGGGCAGCAATCACCTTATCCGCGCCGGTCACCGGTCCGGCGTCGGCTCCCGGTCCATACGTCGCAGCAGTGCAGGTCATCCGGTATGTCCTATATGCCGATTCACAGAGTGGATGGCTTGTCAAGCCCCAAAACGAGGCTTTGACCTGCAGTTATGTTTCTTTCACTGTTCCGGGAGGCGGTAACCGCGTGGTACCCTGGAGTACAGCGGAAGGGGTACTCGTCACATGACTTTCCAGGTCGGCGACACTGTCGTCTACCCCCACCATGGGGCTGCTCGGATCGAGGCCATCACGACCCGAACCATCAAGGGTGAGGAAAAGACCTACCTGGTGCTGAAGGTCGACAAGGGCGACCTGACCGTACAGGTACCAGCGGAAAATGCCGAGCTCGTCGGTGTGCGCGACGTCGTCGGCCAGGAAGGACTCGAGCGGGTGTTCGACGTCCTGCGCATGCCGCACACGGAGGAGCCCACCAACTGGTCCCGCCGCTACAAGGCCAACCTTGAGAAGCTGGCGTCGGGGGACGTCAACAAGGTGGCCGAGGTGGTGCGCGACCTGTGGCGGCGCGACAAGGAGCGCGGCCTGTCCGCCGGTGAGAAGCGCATGCTCGCCAAGGCCCGCCAGATCCTCGTCAGCGAGCTCGCGCTCGCGGAGAAGACCAACGAGGACAAGGCGGAGGCCCTGCTCGACGAGGTGCTGAACTCCTGAACATCACATCGCCAAGGGTGGGCATCGGGGTCGATGTCCACCCTTTCGCGTCCGGTAGGGAGCTCCACCTCGCCGGACTGTTCTGGCCGGGCGAGACCGGGCTGGCCGGGCATTCCGACGGTGACGCGGCGGCGCACGCCTGCTGCGACGCGCTGCTGTCGGCCGCCGGCCTCGGAGACGTGGGGGCGCTCTTCGGCACCTCCGACCCGCGCTGGGCGGGCGCCGCGGGCGTGACCCTCCTGGAGGAGGCTGCCCGCCAGGTGCGGGCGGCCGGATTCGAGATCGGCAACCTGGCCGTCCAGATCATCGGGAACCGCCCGAAGGTCGCGCCCCGCCGTGCGGAGGCGGAGAAGGCCCTCGGAGCCGCCGCAGGGGCGCCGGTGAGCGTCAGCGCGACCACGACCGACGGCCTCGGGCTCACGGGGCGCGGCGAGGGCGTGGCGGCCATCGCGACCGCTCTGATACTCCCGGCGTGAATGTCCCGTTCCAAGCGGACATGCCAACCTGAATGAGACCAGGAGCGTCTCACTAACACGTGGGCGGCGGCTCGAACCAAGGCGCGGAATCGAGCCGCCGCCCTCTTTTTTCTTTCTTGGGACGCATATTTCCCTTCCATGGGGTATCCCACAGTCCGAGGATGAAAGGGTCACCCTCATCGGGAGGTCGATATGACAATCGAGTCCATTCTCGGCGCCATCGTCATCGGTGCGGTCATCGGCGCTCTGGGCCGCCTGTTCCTGCCGGGCCGGCAGCCGATCGGCTGGCTGCTCACGATCGTCGTCGGTATCGTCGCGGCGCTCATCGGTACGGCGATCGCCCAGGTCATGGGTGTGGCCACGACGGATGGCATCGACTGGATCGAACTGGTCATGCAGGTCGTACTGGCCGTCGTGGGTGTCGGCATCGTCGCCGGCCTCAAGCGAGGGACGCGAGTGTAAGGCACCCGCTCGGTAGGGCGGCCCCCGCCCTCACCCCGTAGCGCGCGCAGGCCCGTCCGGCTCCCCAGCCGGGCGGGCCTTCGCGCTGTACGGGGCCCGGCTCCGGCGGACCCGTCCCCTCGGACGACCATGTATCCACCGCGGCTCCCTGCTTGCGGCCCCCGGCTCCTGCCCATGGCGCGAGCGGCGAGGGCGCACTCGCGGACGCCGCCTGCGATCGCGTGGGGGATACCCCGAAGGACCGCACGTCCAGCGGACGGAACTTCGGGTGTCTGTCAGTCGGTGTGTGCGGGGCCGTTCAGCCGGGCGGGCGTGGCGTGCTGCGCATCCGGCCGGAGGGAGGCGCGAGCGGAACGCCGCCGTCAGCGGCTTCCTCCGCGGCGTCCGGTTCGCCGCACTCCGCGGTCTGCGGCTCGCGTTTCCCGCTCACCTCGTCCGGGTCGGCGCTGTCCTGGGCATGGGCGGGATCGGGCACGTCCCGGATCTGGCGGAGCGGCTGGGTGTCGACGCCCGACTCGTCCTCGGGCCGATCCGGCTCGCTGCCGGCGGGCTTTTCCGGCTGCGGCCGGGGGTGCACGAGGACGTCGCCGGTGTGCGGCCGTACGAGGTCGCCCCAGCGCACCGGGCGGTTGCGGCGGGGCTGCGGCGCCGGGCGGTCATCCGTTCCGGCGACCGTTCCGGTGTCCGGCATGGGTGCGGCGGGCGTCTCGGCGGGCTCCGCGTCGCGAGCGCGCTCGTCTGCCGCCGTCTCGTCTGCCGCCGTCTCGGCCGTCGGTTCGGCCACGGTCTCGGCGTCTGCCTCCGGCTCGGGCCGCGGGGCCTGCTCGGTCACGGGCGGGGTGCCGGGCGCCGCCGTCGGAGGTACGACCGGCAGGGCCTCGGCCTCGTCCGGCGCCTGGTCCGTCGTCTCCCGTTCGGCCGCGGGGGCGGTCTCGCCGGTCACCTCGTGCGGCGGCCGTACGCCGTCCTCGTCGGGGCCGGGGGCCGTGGTCTCGTCCTCGGCCTGCGGAGGGGTGACGGGCAACGGCGGGGCGTACTCGGGAGGCGCGACGGTCTCCGAAACCGGGCTGACCGGCAGCGGGGGGACGTAGTCGGGAGGCGCCACGGCCTCGGGGACCGGCTGCAGGGGCGCCGCCGCGTGCTCCTGCGTGAGGGTGTGCTCCTGGGCGACGGCGTGCTCCTGGACGACGGCGTGCCCCTGGGCGACGGCGTGCTCGGGGGCCGGCCGCTCCCGCACGGCCACCGGATAGGGGGCGGTGGCGGCGGCACGGGGCTCCCGCTCGCCGTCGAAGGGCACCAGGTCGTCGTCGGTGTCGTCGTCGGTGTCGCCGTCCAGGTCGATCCGGTTGGTGCGCACGTGCTTCAGCAGGAGCAGCAGCAGCCACAACCCGACGGCGAGCATCACCCAGGGCAGCAGCGCGACGACGAGAGCGGTGACGTCGGGATCGAAGGAGGCGCCGACTGCGGTCGCGGCGTTCGCGGCGGCGGCCGACACCAGGAGCAGGATCAGGACGAATCCCGCCTGCAGCCGGACCAGGAACCGCGCGGCCCGCAGCAACGGCACGCTGACCAGGGCGACGACCAGCAGGACGTCGAACGCCGCGGGATATAGGTAGGCGAGCCGGGGCTCGGCCCGCCCGGAGACGGCCAGAGCCCGCAGGTCGTCGAAGGACAGCGCGCAGGCCACCCCGGCGAGCACCGCGAGAGCGGCGCCCGCGAGGCCGATGGCCAGACGCCGCAGCATCAGCGGGATTCCGGAGGGGGTGGTTCGGGACGGGCGGGAGGCCGTGCCTGCCGCGCCGGGGGGAGTCACGTCCATGGCGTTTCGAGCCTACAGAATCGGAGTGACGATTGATCGCACCTGCGTGATCACCCGTTTCGTGTCGGGATCGGGGGACTGGGGTGGACTCCTCCGGCCCGGCATCGCCGGGCGTGCGGGCCTCGCGGGGGCCCCGCCCGGAACGCGCCGTGGCATCCGTGTGACACACTCGGCGTCTCCCGCCGGGCGCCCCGGGGCTGCGGCGTGCGGTCCGGTGACGGTGCGTGTCGGCCAGGACCCGTGCCGGACGTGCGACGGTCACACCGACGGCCGTACGGGATCGTTACGGATTTTGTTTCCGGTTATATCGGGACTTATGTGCAAGAAGTTTCCATGATCGCCCACACCATGCCGTTCACAGGCGCCCAAGTAGCCCTGTGCCATGCCGTCAGGCGTTAGCCTTGCCTTCGTGAGCCTGCACCTCTACGACACCAGCACGCGTACGGTCCGTGAATTCGTACCGGTCGAGCCCGGCCGGGTCTCGATGTATCTGTGTGGTGCGACCGTTCAGGCTCCGCCGCACATCGGGCACATCAGGTCCGGAGTCAACTTCGACGTTCTCCGCCGATGGCTGCTGCGGCAGGGCTACGACGTGACCTTCTGCCGCAACGTCACGGACCTCGACGACAAGATCATCAGGGTGGCCGCCGAGGAAGGCGTGCCCTGGTTCGTCGTGTCCGAGCGCAACCAGCGCGCCTTCACCTGGGCGTACGACCAGCTCGGCTGCCTGCCGCCGACCGTCGAGCCCCGTGCCATGGGACATGTGCCCGAGATGGTCGAGCTGATGCGGCGGCTGATCGACAAGGGGCACGCGTACGCGTCGGGCGGCGACGTCTACTTCGACGTGGTCTCCTACGCCGACCGGTACGGCAAGCTCTCCAACCAGAAGCTGGAGAACATGCGGGCGGCCGCGGACACCGACACCGACTCGCTCAAGCGCGACCCGCGCGACTTCGCGCTGTGGAAGGGCGCCAAGCCCGGCGAGCCCACGTGGCCGACGCCGTGGGGCAAGGGCCGTCCGGGCTGGCACCTGGAGTGCTCGGCCATGGCGACCAAGTACCTCGGCGGCACCTTCGACATCCACGGCGGCGGCGTCGACCTGATCTTCCCGCACCATGAGAACGAGATCGCCCAGTCGCAGGCGGCGGGCGACGGCTTCGCGCGCTACTGGCTGCACAACGGCATGCTCAAGCTCGGCGGCGAGAAGATGAGCAAGTCGCTCGGCAACTCGCTGCTGATCCCCGACATGCTCCGCAAGGTGCGCGCGGTCGAGCTCCGCTACTACCTGGTCGCGGCGCACTACCGTTCGGCGATCGACTACTCCGACGAGGCGCTCCAGGAGGCGGCGGCCGGATACCGCCGGATCGAGGGGTTCGTCACACGGGCCGCCGAGGTGATCCACGACGTGGACGCGGCCGCGCCGCTGCCCCAGGCGTTCGTGGACGCCATGGACGACGACCTGAACGTCTCGCAGGCGCTCGCCGTGATCCACGAGGTCGTCCGCGAGGGCAACGTCGCGCTGGCCCAGGGCAACAAGGAGCAGGTCGCCCGGCTGCTCGCCGAGACGCAGAACATGCTCGACGTGCTCGGACTCGATCCCCGGTCGGAGCAGTGGCGGTCGACCGGCGACTCGGGGCTGCGGGAGGTCGTGGACGCGCTGGTGGCCGTGGCGCTGGAGCAGCGGCAGGCCGCGCGTGCCCGCAAGGACTACGCGGCGGCCGACGCGATCCGCGACCAGCTCGCGGCGGCCGGAATCGTGGTCGAGGACACCCCGCAGGGCCCGCGGTGGGAGCTGGCACAGTAGGCGTGGCTCTACGCTAGAGACCATGGCGGGAAGGGCTTCAGGGAAGCCGTCGAAGAAGCAGGGGCCGACCAAGGGCACGGGCGGCAAGGTCAGGCGCTCCCTGGAAGGCAAGGGAGCGACGCCGCCCGCGCACATGCGGCACTGGTACAAGGACAAGGCGCGCGCCGAGCGGATCGAGCGCGAGTCGCGGGGCGGTGGGAGTTCGGCCTCCCGCGCGCCGAGCCGTACGCGCCGGGAGGACGCCCCCGAGGTCATCGGCGGCCGCAACCCCGTGGTCGAGGCGCTGCGTGCCGGCGTCCCCGCCAGCGCCCTGTACGTGGCGCAGCGGGTCGACAACGACGACCGGGTCCGCGAGGCCATCAAGATCGCGGCTGACCGTGGCATCGCGCTGCTCGAGGTCAGCCGGGACAAGCTCGACCGGCTGACCGAGAGCACGGTCCACCAGGGCATCGGCCTGCAGATCCCGGCGTACGACTACGCGCACCCGGAGCAGCTCGTCGAGCGGGCCAGGGACGCGGCCGAGGTGCCGCTGATCGTCGCCCTGGACGGCGTGACCGACCCGCGCAACCTCGGCGCCATCGCGCGCTCGGCGACCGCCTTCGGCGCGCACGGGCTGCTCGTGCCGTCCCGCCGCTCGGCGGGCGTCACCGCCGGCGCCTGGAAGACCTCGGCCGGCACCCTCGCGACCCTCCCCGTCGCCCGCGCGTCGAACCTCACGCAGACCCTTCAGGCGTACCGGGAGGAGGGCCTGTTCGTAGTCGGCCTCGACGGCTCCGCCACGGTCGACATCGCGGACGTCGAGCTCGCGACCGAGCCGCTCGTCGTGGTCGTCGGTTCGGAGGGCAAGGGCCTGTCCCGCCTGGTCAGGGAGGCGTGTGACCAGATCGCGCGCATCCCCATGAACGCCGCCGCCGAGTCGCTGAACGCCGGTGTGGCCGCGGGGATCGCCCTCTACGAGGTCGCCCGCCATCGCCGCCGGTGATTTCACCGTGACGGTAGGGCCCTCGGCCCATTAAACTTGTCTGGGTAGCAGGCCGCCTTAGCTCAATCGGCAGAGCATCTGTCTTGTAAACAGAAGGTCTGGGGTTCGATTCCCCAAGGCGGCTCTTGTACGACAGGCCCCTGATCAGCGCTCTCGCGGTCAGGGGCCTTGTGCTTTCGCGGCTCATCCGGTCTCTTCCGCGTCGTTGGGAGCCACCCTGGGAGCCACCCGCTTCCGTTGCCCCAGCAGAGCGCCGGAAATGGATTCCGTCGCCGCCCGCCGGTCGCCTTCCATAAGGTGGCCGTAGAAGTCTTTGGTGATCGCGACGCTGGCGTGCCCGAGGACTTCGGAGACCACGTGCAACGGGGTCCCCTGGGCGAGCATGATCGAGGCCCCGGAGTGGCGGAGCTCGTGCGGGTGCCAGTGACCCGGGCCTGCGCTCTTGGTCAGGCGCGAGAAGACGTGAGAGAAGTTGTCCGGATCGGACGGACGCCCCGACGAGGTAGGGAAGATCAGGCCGTGTTCCAGCCATGCGTCGCCGGCCTTCAACCGTGCGGCGTTGTGCTTGGCCCGGTGCGCCTTGAGCGCGTCGACCAGTTCGGAGGTCAGCGCCAGCGTCCGGCGTGACTTCGGAGTCGTGACCTCGCTGATCACGATCTTCGTCCTGGTCTCGGCGTTCGCGTCCCGGTTCTTGAGCCGCTTCACGGCATCGACGATCCAGGGTTCGTTCCTCACCCTGGCTCACGGGGGAGCGTGGCTGGTGACAGAGCCGGAGCCATCGAGGGCCATGCATCGACGGGTCTTCCGTCAGGCTTGATAAAGATTGATGCGGTTCCCGCTTGGATCTGCCACGCATGAGGAACGCGGCTTCCACGGCTTATCCGCTGGTGGGCAGACCTCGATGGCCCCGGCATCAACAGCTCGGCGGTGCGCGGCGTCCACGTCATCCACGAGCAGACCGAATTGGGACACTCCGGTTGGACCATCGTGCTTGCCATGCTCGTTGAGTTCGTGTGCGACAGTCAGCAGGAAGAAGTCCTCACTCGGCCAGGCACCGAACTGAAACGATGAGATTTCCTCATTGAACACGGCGTCAAACGCAGCCCGATAGAACGAGATCGACCCGGCGAGGTCTGCGACGTTGATGGTCACCTGGACGATGCGGGGGGTCTTCAGATCAGGCATAGCCACTCCATGTTCGATGTAGTGATTCACAATGTGGACCATGCGGGAAAGAACCTGGACACGATCCACCAGTCGCTCTCGATGTGAATGCAGCACGGTGCGCAGTGCCTCACCGTCTTGGTCGTCCATCACGACGCGTACGGCGTCGATTGGCACATCGACGCGCCGCAGCGCACAGATCAGCCTGGCTTGCCGGACCTGCTCAGGGCGGTAGCGACGATAACCAGTGACCGGATCGACAACCGCCGGCCGCAGCAAGCCGAGTTCGTCGTAGTGCCGTAAAGCATGGATCGACAGGCCGCTGACCAAGGCGAAAACACCGATGCTCAAGAGATCGTCGCTGCTCACCCAGACAGCATCCAGTCTCGGGCTACCCGAGAGTCAAGCGGGCATGGCTCCAACGCGGCTGTGCCATCAGCGTGCCATCAGGCGCGGTTGACCAGGGTCAGTCACGATCACTGGCGGACTGCCTGTCGCCCACGTGGAAGCCGTAGCCCTCGGTGATCAGACCGATTCGCAAGCAGGGAATTCCGGAGCTGTCTGGGGAGCCACTTGGGAGCCACCCGGATGGACGATCACGAACTGCTGTGCTGGAGACGATGCTCTCGATGGTGCTCAGCCAGAGGGCGCGGTCTGTTGCCTGGAAGTAATGGCCGCAGCCGAGACATTGCCAGCCCTCTTCGGTGGCGTCCTCCCACACGACACATCCGCCGAGCATCAGGCCTTGCCCCTCCGCCCGGCCCGCTGACGCTTTGCGGTGGGGCGACGGCGTACGAGGTGATCAGGGACGGGTGCTCTTGTTGCCGGCTCAAAGGTGACGGCTCACAGAAGCACTACCAGGTATTTCAGTCACGATCGAACCAGAGATCAATAATGTGTCCCATGCGAGGCCGAATCGGGAGAAGTCGCAAGGCGGGCGTTGCGAGGCTGCGCCACCATGCGGACTTGGTCGCACCATTCCAGGGTGCGGAACTGGTGAGTGCGGCGACGGGTCCCGAGGGAGAGCTAGTCGTCGTGTGGGCGTCGCGGGAGAACGCCGATGCGCTGACCGCACGTACTGTCGAATCGGATGGGGTCTCTTTTCCCGATTCACGTACGGCCGCGTCCGTCTCGGTGCATGTCGCAACGTACAGTCCCCACCTGGTGACGATGGTGCCCATCGTCGGGCGGTCACTCGCGCACAGCCATGTCCAGCCGCTGCCGGACGGGGGTGTGCTCCTGGTGGGCGCGCGGTGCCGTTGGCGTAACGGGGCTGCCGAGTCCAACGCCGCCGTCTACGATGCCGACGGGGAGCTCCAGCGAGAGGGTGTGCTGGGAGACGGAATCGCCGACGTGCAGACGACGCCTTCCGGCGAGATATGGGTGAGCTACTTCGACGAAGGCGTGTACGGCAACTTCGGATGGGGAGAGGCGGACAGCCCTGAACCTATCGGCTCCCCCGGACTGATCCGCTTTCGATCTGACCTGGAGATCGCGTGGCGTTATCCGTATGACGGCGACTTCGGCGCGATCTCGGACTGCTACGCCTTGAATGTGGCGGGGGAGGATGCCTGGGCCTACTACTACACCGACTTCCCCATCGTGCGGATCCGAGCGGCCGCGGTCACCGGCTGGTCCACGGAGGTGCGCGGCGCTCATGCGCTTGTAGTCGCCGATGACCGAGTCGTTCTCGTCGGCGGCTATGGCGAGGACCGGCGTCGGCTGGTCGCCGGGAGCATTCAAGGAGAGGCCTTTTCGGTGGATCGTCCCGCACGGCTGGTGATGCCCAACGGGCGTCCGGTGCCCAGGACGGCGACTGTGCTGGGCCGAGGCAGTGAGCTTCATGTCGTCGTGGGGCAGAGCTGGCTGAAGCTGGGTTTGGAAGATCTCGCTACACGATGAGCGACCGGTCGAACCGGCTTGGCAACGGCCCGGTGGGCTGTTCCCGAGTCTCGGAAACCGCAGGATGCGCATCGTGACCCAAGGGCGAACGCCCAGCGGGTCTTGGGCGCCACCGGGTTAGGTTGGTCGGGTGGCGACCTATGAGGATCTACCGGCGGAGTTGGTGACCGAGCGGCTGCGGTTGCGGCGGTGGGCACCGTCGGATGCCGGGGAGTACCGCGGGTTATGGCTGGAGCGGGATCCACGAGTGCCGCCGGCACGGCGCATCGACGCCGAGGGACGCCCGACGACCGAAGACCTGCGCCGCCGGCTCCTCGACAATCCGTTGATGGCGCATCAGGGGCTCGGGTTGCTGCCGATCGAGCTGCGAGACACCGGTGAGTTCATCGGGTACTGCGGACTGACTGTCGGCCAGGCGTCTTTCGACGAACCCGAGATCGCGTACGAGCTGGCGCAACGGTTCCACGGCCATGGTTACGCGACAGAAGCCGCCCGTACGGTCCTCGAAGCCGCCAGGCGAACAGGACGCCGACGTCTCTGGGCGACCGTACGGGAGTGGAACGCACCCTCGTTCCGCGTCCTCGAGAAGCTCGATTTCCACCGAAGCGATCGCATCACCGAGGACGCCGAACACGGCAACACGATCTGGATGACGCGCGTACTCGATTGAGGTCGGTCGAAGCCTCTCGCGAACCGGTGGGTGCACGTGCGCAGAGATCACTAAGGTCTCGCTGCAATCACTCGCGAGACACGCGGTGAACTCCGCGACCGGAATGCCGACCTTCCCTGCGAGCTGTACGAGCTGCTCATTGGGGAAACCGCCCTTCCTGTTGGATTGGTGGGGGTGCTTCCCACCCGAACCGGGCTTCGAGACGTACACGGATCAGAACGGGCATCGGGTCGAGGTCATCCCCGCGATCATGCGGCAGGTAGGACAGGCAGCCGACCCTATGCGCGTCATCGCGGCGCACGACACGCAGGCGCGTGGGCTGATTCGCGAGCTGCTCCGCGGCCTCGACCGAGGATGGACCGTCGAGGAGGAGAAGGCGCTGAGGTCAGAGCCCCTCAACTGTCGGGAGGGCTCTCGCGGAAGGGCCCGCGACAGCGGCGGCCTTTCGGCGATGCCGAGCGCCGTCGGTTGCGGCCTTTTGACTGCTCACACGGGAGGCGCCCGGCGATCACGCGGGGGACGGCCGCCGGGCGCCTTCCCGTCTAGCAGCAGGACTTGCTCGCGCTCGCCGTCTCTTCCGCCTCGTCGTCCGTGGTGCAGCAGACGGAGTCGTTCTGCTTGGTGAGGGTGTCGGCGTCCGCCTTCACCACGTACACCTCCCAGGGCTCGCCGCCGGGGCCGTGCACCCACACCTTGTCCTGCAGCGCGTAGCAGCAGGTGGTGTCGTTCTCCTCGAAGGTCGCGAGGCCGGCCTCCTTCAGGCGTTCGGTCGCGGCGGTGACCTGGGCGCTGTCGTCGACCTCGACGCCGAGGTGATCCATCCGGGTCGGCTCGCCCTCCTCGCCCTCGAGGAGGACGAGCTTGAGCGGGGGCTCGGCGATGGCGAAGTTGGCGTAGCCGGGCCGCCGCTTGGCCGGCTCGACACCGAACAGCTTGGAGTAGAAGGCGATCGAACCTTCCAGGTCGGCGACGCGCAGGGCGAGCTGGACACGGGACATGGGCACTCCTTGGGCCGGAAGCGGCGGGGTGGCCGTGGCCGTACCCACTGCTTCGATGAACTTCTAATCAACGTGTAGCCGTAGTTTGTGTCCGTGTCTAGATCTGTGTCAAATTAGAAGCATGTCGAAGCAAGTGCTGCCGATCGTCGACGCGGCGTGCTGTGCACCGCTGGCGTGCGAGCCCCTGTCGGAGAGCGATGCCGCCGAACTGGCGCCGCTGTTCAAGGCGATCGCCGACCCGGTACGACTGCGTCTGCTGTCCCTGATCGCCTGTCATGAGGGCGGTGAGACCTGCGTGTGCGACCTGACGACGGCTTTCGACCTGACCCCGCCGACCATCAGCCACCATCTCAAGGTGCTCAAGCAGGCCGGGCTCATCGATTCCGAACGCCGGGGCACGTGGGTGTACTACTGGGTCGAGCCCGCCGTTCTGGCCCGTATGTCGGCCCTGCTCGGCCCGGCGGCACCCGCACTCGCCGGTACGGCGTGACCATGCGGCGGCTGCCGGCGTGACGGCAGCCCGCGCTCAACTGTCGAGGGCCAGCGTGGCGAGGTGGCGGGCGATACCGGCGGTGTCGGTGTCCTGCACGTTGCTGAGCACGACGACCTGGATGTCGTCATCGGGCAGGTACATGTTGCTCGCCGTGTAGCCCATGAAAAGACCCGGGTGGTACCTGAGCCGGTGCCCCTGGAGCCGGTCGACGAGCCAGCCGAAGGCGTACGCGGTCGACGGCAGGTCGAGGCAGCCGGTGGAGGGGCACGGCGCCTGTGGCGTGAACGCCTGCTTGACGGTGGCGGGTGGTGCGACCCGGTAGGAGCCGAACGCCCGGTCCCAGCGGGCGATGTCGTCGACGGTGGAGTAGATGCCGGTCGCGGCGAACAGCTCGGAGCCGTTGAGCACCGGGGCCGGTGAACCGAGCGTGAAGTAACCCTTCGCGTATCCCTCGGGCGGATATCCCCTGCTGTAACCGGTGTTCCGGAGGTTCAGCGGGCCGGTGATCAGCTCCTGCAGCACGGCGCCGTACGGCTTGTGCGTCACCGCCTGGATGATCGCGCCGGCCACGACGTAGCCGGAGTTGGTGTACTTCCAGCTGGTGCCGGGCTCGAAGTCCAGTGGCAGATTCACGAACTTCTGGATGAGTTGCCGGGTCGTGGTCGGCCGCGTGACATCGGCGAGGTAGCTGGGCAGTTTCTCGACGTTGGGAATGCCCGAGGTGTGTGTGAGCGACTCGCGGATCGTGATGGGCCGCCACGCTGCCGGGCAGGCCTTGATGTATGCCGGGACGAGATACGGGCAGACCCGGCTGTCCAGGCCGCGCCGTCTGAGTTTCCCCTGGTCGCGCAGTTTGAGCATGATCATCGAGGTGAACTGCTTGGTGATCGACATGACCCGGTAGACCGTGTCCGGCCGGTTGGGGATGTGCTTGTCCTCGTCGGCCTCGCCGGCGGCGAAGCGCGCCAGCACCTCTCCGCGCCGCATCACCAGCACCGAGCCGGTGAACTTGTCGTCCGCGGCCAGATCCCGCAGGTACTCCTGCATCTTCGCGCCGGGGGAGTCATCCGGCGTCGCCGAGGACGAATCCGCGTTCTGCGCGGGCCGGCTTGTGATGTCCGACAGGTTGTCCTGATTATTGTAGGAATTCGCGACCGCGTCCGTCTTCTGCCAGTTGTACGGCAGAGCCCGCGAATCCGTGTCGCCTTTCTGTACCGGCGTGACGGCGAGCGTGACGTCGCGGAGCAGGTTCTGGCGCTGCCGCTCGCGCTCCGACTGCCGCTGCTTGTCTCGGTGACGCTTATGGGCTGCCGGGTGGTCGCCGTCCGGGCTGGTCGGCGCGGCACCGGTGGCGGATTCGGCGATGGCGGGAGTGCCCAAGGGTACGGCTGCGCCGGTGAGGGCGGAGAACATCGCAACGAACCCGACAACATTACGACACTTGGCCATCTTCTCCCCATTGAACGTATAGTTGTCCAGCATTCCGGCGTTTCCCGGGAACGCCATGCGGGCCATTCTTCTTGTGCGTGCTTTCCGTTCGGCAGAGCCACAAGCGGTGTCGACTTCTTTTTCCTTCCTGCAGAGGTAAGGGGTACCTTGACGGGTGGACTCCGGTTCGTGCAGGGCGAGCGCCGACGTCCGGCGGCTTAAGGGGGATCGACATGCCCGACGGGTGGCAGTGGGACAGGACCCTGTTCCAGGGATGCGCGGCCTTCTACGAGCGCGGCAGGCTTCCGTACGCTCCGGGCTTCGCGGAAAAACTGGCCGCGGTCCTCGGCTTGGACGGCAGGGGACGGCTCCTCGACGTCGGGTGCGGACCGGGCACCGTGATCCTCGCCCTCGCGGGGTTCTTCACCGAGGTGGTCGGCATCGACCCGGACGAGGACATGCTGGCCGAGGCGGGGCGGCAGGCCGAGCGTCGCGGGGTGACCAACGCGCGCTGGGTGGCTGCCCGCGCCGAGGACCTGCCGGCCGGTCTGGGGACGTTCCGGGCCGTTCTGTTCGCTCAGTCCTTCCACTGGACGGATCGGGATCGCGTCGCCGCGACAGTGCTGGACATGCTGGAGCCGGGAGGCGCGTTCGTCCACATGAGCGATCTGAAGAAGCCGCCCGCCGAACCGGCGCCACTGCCGCTGCCCGCTCCTCCGTACGCGCGGATCGGCGACCTGGTGCGCGCATACCTCGGCCCGGTACGCCGAGCGGGGCAGGGAACGCTCGCCGACGGCACGCCGGACCGGGAGGACCTCGTCCTGGCGCGGGCGGGGTTCGAGAACGTCGAACGACACGTCGTGCCGGCCGGGCACGTGGTCGACCGCACCGCGGACGACGTCGTCGCGTGGGTGTTCTCCCGATCCGACTCCGCCCCGCACCTGTTCGGCGACAGGGTGAGGGACTTCGAGCAAGACCTGCGCGCGATGCTGCGGCAGGCGTCACCCGGCGACCGCTTCGCCGAGCGCCTTCCCGCGACCGAGATCATGATCTGGCGCAAGCCGCACGGTGAGCGGTGACGGCGACGTCACAAGGGGCCGATCCCGGTCAGACGACGTCCGCCGGTCTCCGGACGAGGAGAAAGCCGCGCTGGAGCTTCTCGTGCTCGTCGGGCTCGCGCAGCAGGCGGGCGTCCTCGGCGAAGCCGGCCCGGCCCAGCGACTCGGCGACGTGCTCCAGGGACCGCCAGTAGCAGTCGAGCGAGATCGACTGACCGAACGCCTCCGTGCGACGTTCGTGGGCGTCGCCGACCTGGAACACGAGCAGCGCACGGCCGCCCGGCACCAGGACCCGGTGAAACTCGGCGAACACCTGCGGCAGGTGCTCTCGCGGGATGTGGATGATCGAATACATGGCCAGGATGCCGCCGAGGGTCCGGTCCGGCAGGTCCAGCGCCGTCATGGATCCCTCGTCGAACCGCAGCCCGGGATGCTGCCGCCGCGCCAGCGCGACCATCTGGGACGACAGATCGATCCCGAACGCGGACAGCCCCAGGTCACGCAGACGCGCCGTCACGTGCCCGGTGCCGCAGCCGATGTCGGCGACCGGCTCGGCGGACGGCACCAGCTCCGCGAACGCCCCGAGCATCGCTCGTTCGACGGGCTTGGCCGCCAGCTCGTCGTGGAAGCGTCCCGCGTAGGCCGCGGCCACGGCGTCGTACGACGCTCGCGTGGAGAGCAGGAAGCCCGGCTCGGTCACGACAGGTCACCTCATCCACTCGCTGCCAGGTAGCCGCCGCGCTCCGGGTGGTGGACCGGCGCCGACGACCTCAACCGATGCCACCGCCGGTCCCGGCGTCGGGTGGCGGCAGACCAGGCGCGGGGCGCGTGAGACCGCGCTGCGCGGAACCCCGGCGAATCGGAAAGCCGCCGGGGCGGGGCGCTCAGTGGTCGCGCCGGCGCCGGACCTTGCCGGCCACTCCGCCGAACAACGCCAGGCCCTTGATCACGATGACCGGTGCGGACGGGTCGACGGTCGGGCTGTTGGCCACGTCGAAGCCGCCGAAGATGCCGACGCCCTTGCAGCGCACCTCGGCCCCCTCGGGCAGGATGAGCTCGGCCCCGCCGAAGACCGCGTTGATCGTGATCTCGACCTCCTTCGCCTCGAACTCGGCTTCCGTCAGGTCGAACCGTACGCCGCCGAAGACGGCCAGCGCCTTGGTCTGGCGCCGCACCCGCCAGCGGCCCCTGCGGTCGGCGCCGCCGAAGATGGCGATGACGTTGTCCGGATCGGTGTTCGCGCCCGGTGCGTAGGACACCGGGCTCGCGGCCGGACGCTGCCGCTCGACCTGCAGGTCCTGGGTGAGGACGTCGAGCTCCCCGACCGTCTTGGCCTGGTAGAGGGTGTCGAGGCGCTCGGAGTACTCCTCGTGGCTCAGCTGACCGGTGCTCAGGGCTTCACCGAGTAAGGCGGCGACCTGCTCCCTGTTGCTGTCGGAAGCGCGCAGGTGAGACGTCGGGGAGTCGCGGCGCTGAGGGGCGTTTTCCATGTTGGTCACGATAGTTCTCATTCGACCCGACAGGGAGCGTCCCTCTCGGAAACGGGAGCGTCAACGACCGGTTCGCCTTCGGCCGCCCGCCGTTTGACGGGTTCCGTCGTCGGCAGGCCCAGGCGGGCGCCACTCAGGTCCAGTAGTGAACGCCGGTGATTCCGCCGATTACCGGGCCGGGCAGGGCGGGTGACACTGTGCCTCCCCGACATTCGTCCCACGGAGGTAACCCGTGCGCGTACCCGTCCGGTCCCCCCGGCGGCGGATCACCGCCGCGGCGCTGGGGGCGGCGCTCGCCGCCGTCCTCCTCGGCGCCCCACCGGCCGCCCAGGCCGCGGCGGCGAACCCTGTCGTCAGCGTCCCGGCCGCCGGCGACCACGGCTTCCCGTTCCTCGCCGCGGCGGAGGATCTCGGCTCGTTCGGTTTCACCGAAAGCGAGTACTTCATCGAGGGCACCGCCACCTCCTACGCCAAGTCCGGCGTCTGGACCTCGGACGGCCGGTGGAACGTCCGGGCCTCCGGCCGCGCCGCGTACAAGACCCGGCTCCTGGTCCGCCGGCCTGCCGACCCGGCGAGGTTCAACGGCACGGTCGTGGTCGAGTGGCTCAACGTGAGCGGCCAGATCGAACTGTCCCCGGACTACTGGTTCGAGCGCGACGAACTGCTGCGCAAGGGCTACGCGTGGGTCGGCGTCTCGGCGCAGGAGGTCGGCGTCAACGGCGGCCTCGGCGAGATACGCGGTCTCAAGGGCTGGGACCCGGCTCGGTACGGCAGCCTCGTCCACCCCGGTGACGCCTACGCGTACGACATCTTCTCCCAGGCCGGGCAGGCGCTGCGTACGCCGGACGGGCCGGACCCGCTCGGCGGCCTGCACGTCACGACGCTGCTCGCCGACGGCGAGTCGCAGTCGGCCGGCTTCATGACGACGTACGTCAACGCCGTCCAGCCGGTGTCGAAGGTGTACGACGGCTTCCTGATCCACAGCAACGGTGCGGTCGGCTCTCCGATCAGCGGCCAACTGCTCGACGTGTTGACGATGCCGAACCCGAGCAGGATCCGTACGGACCTGCCGGTGCCGACGTTCGTCGTGCTCACCGAGACCGACGTCCCGACGGCGTTCGCCGCCCGGCAACCGGACACCGACCGGATCGTGCACTGGGAACTGGCCGGTACGGCGCACGGCGACCAGTGGGCGTACGACCTCGGCGACCCGACGGTGCGGAAGTCGGCGGGCTCCGCCGCCCCGCGGGCCGACTGCGCCGCAGGGTCGGCTCCGTTCAACGACGGGCCCGGTCACTACTCCATGAACGCGGCGCTGCGTCACCTGGCCGCCTGGGCGCGGGGCGGGCCCCGGCCGCCGAGCGGGGCGGCACTGCACCCCGATCTGCGCGACCCGAGCACGGGCCTGGCCGTGGGCGGCATCCGGCTCCCCGACGTGGCGGTGCCGACGCGCACGCTCACGGGAGAGCGCGACACCAGCGGCAGCGGCGTCTTCTGCGGCCTCTACGGCGCCCGCGATCCGTGGAACGGCGACGCCGACTCGTGGGACCGGCACAACGCGGGCGATCCGTCCGACCCGTTCCTGCCGCGTACGGCCGAGCCGGTGCTCGACCGGCTCTACCCGACGCACGCCGGCTACGTGAGCAGGGTGCGGGCGGCCGCGCAGGCGTCGGTGAACGCCGGATATCTCCTGCCGGAGGACGCGACCGCGATCGTCACCGCCGCGGAGAACTCCGGCATCGGCGGCTGACCCGGCCATCGGGGTGTTCTCGACGGCAAAGGCCCCTTCCCGCGCCAGGGAAGGGGCCTTTCGCCGGGCGGATGCGCGCTTCCGCCGAGACCCCTTATGCGACGGCGGCGTGCGTCCAGAGGCCGTCGATCGCCTGCTCCGCCGCCGGGAGGCTCTTGCCGGCGAGCGGAATCAGCTCGGTCATCGAGGGTGCGACTGGCACGACATCGCCAAATCTGGAAGTACGTACTAATCTACGTTCTTACTATGAAGGACGTAGATAATTATCAGCCCGATTCTGACGGCTTCCTCTACGACCCTCGGGCCAGGGCGGCGATGGCGGGGTTCGCCGGCGACGACGGAGATCTGCGCGCCTTCGAGGCGAGCGCGGCGGTCCGGACCGCCTGTCACGCCGTCGAGCGCCTGCGTGCCCACGGATCAGAGGGCCGAGGGGTCAGCGCGGGGGCTCTCGACCTGCTGATCCGGCTCGCCGGGAGCGACCGGGGGATCAGCATCGGCGAGCTCGCCCGGGCCGCCGGGGTGAGCTCCCGCAACGTCACCGGACTGGTCGACACGCTGGAACGCGACGGGCTGGCCCGCCGGGTTCCCGACCCGGGGGACCGGCGTTCGGTCCTCGCCGAGATCACCCCGGCCGGCCGTGACTGGGTCGAGGCGTTTCGCAAGCCGTCGCAGCTGGCCATGAAGGCGCTGTTCCAGGGGTTCGCGCCCGAGGAGCTGGCCGTGCTCCGCGATCTGTGCCTGCGTCTGGCCGCCAACCAGCAGCGCCTCGCCGCCCACCTCCGTCAGATGGGATCTCCGTCATGACCATGTCCACCCGAGAACAGACACACCGCGCGGTTCGCGGGTATCACGAGGCCCGTTTCCGCGGGGACGTGCCCGCGGCCGCCGCACACCTGGGAGAGCCCTTCCGGTTCCAGAGTCCCTTCTTCAGCTCCACCGATCGGGAGGGGCATCTGGCGACGTTGCCCGGGTTCGTGTCGATCGTGACCGGGGTCGACCTCATCAGCGAGTTGTACGGCGACGCCGAGGCGACGCTGATATACGACGTGCACACCGCGACGCCCGCCGGCACCCAGCGCACCGCCGAGCACTTCCGCCTGGACGACGGCAAGATCGTCTCGATCACGCTGGTGTTCGACGCCTCGCCCTGGCAGCCGATGAGGGCCGAGATCGAGCCGCATCCCGCGAGCCCGGAACGGTAGGGCTTTGCGTGCCGGGCGACCGGCCGCGGTGAGACCCGCGGGGCCCCGGGCACGAGGACCCCGCGGGAGCGCGAGTCAGCCGTTGACCTCCAGGGCCACGCGTACGGCCGATTCCAGGGCGCCCTCGATCCAGGAGTGCTTGAGCGAGGTGTGCTCCCCGGCGAAGTGCAGCGGGCCCTCGGGGACGGCGATGGCGGGGTGGATCTCGGTCATCTGGCCGGGCGTGAAGACCGCCGCCTCGCCGAAGGCGTAGCGGTTGCGCATCCAGCTCTGGGTCTGGCCCCGGCCGGTGTAGAACTCCGCGACGCGGTCTCCGTGCACCTCCTGCAGCCCGCGCAGCGCGTAGCCGTACCGCTCCTCGTCGTCCATGGAGTCCCACCGGGTCGCGTCGTCGGCCCACGAGTAGCTGGCCAGCACGACGCCGCCCTCGCTGCCGGGCACGGGGTGGGAGGGGAAGTAGATGAACCTGTTGGCGTTGTCGCAGACCGAACCGCCGCCCGTCACGTGCGCCGCCCGCCCGGGCCGGTAGCGGGAGCCGAGCTCGCGCTTCCAGTCCTCCTCGGTGAACTCCCACCAGCGCCTGCGGAACTCCAGTAGCACCTTCGTGGCGGAGTCGTAGTGCAGCTCCATGATCGATCGGCGCTTGGAGTAGGACATGGCCGGCGCGATCTCGACGTGACGCAGCGCGGAGAACGGGACCGTGATGATCGCCACGTCGCCCTCGAACGTCTCCCGCGGAGACTGCCGCGTGAACTCCGACTCGGTGCTGCCCGCCTCGCTGACCGTCGAGATGCGGACGCCCCGCCGCGACGTCTCGATCCGCACGGCCCTGCGGTCCATCCGGATCTCCTCGCGCAGGCCCGGCTCCAGCGCGTACGGCAGCTCCCGGCTGCCGCCGGCCATCTCCCAGTAGGTCACGGCCGGGTTGACGAGGCTGCGGGTGAGGAACGTGTGCATGAACGACAGCGGCAGCCGGGAGGTGAGGTTCTCCAGCGTGCCGATGGCGTCGATCGCCTCGTCGCTCAGCTTCGCGTGCTCCTTGAGGTAGGCGTACATCGAGTAGCCGTCGAAGTCGTGCAGCAGCCGGGCCCAGCCGTCGATCAGATCCGGCAGCGGCTTGTCGACGCGCTTGTCGCCACTCCGCACCGAGTAGTAGTCCCTCGCCGGGTCGAGTGCCTCGTCGAGGATCTGGGCCGCGGTGCGGCCGTCCTTGAGGCCGAACGACGCGTTGATCCGGCGAGGGTCCTTGGCATACTCGTCCCGCGGCTGGGTGAGGCCGTTGACGTGGATGAGGGTGTGGTTCATCCGCGCGGGGGCGGTGAAGGTCCCCTTCGGCGGGCCGGAGCGCCACTCCCGCCCCTGGTAGGAGGTGTAGACGACCGGCGGCACCGGTCCGCTGGGCTTCGCGCCGGGCGTCACGTCGACGTTGTAGAAGGGCCTGCGCGTGATGCCGAGCTTGTCGATGAGCGCCAGCGTCAGCGGGTGGAAGTCGGGGATCCGCATCGCCCCCGCCTCGGCGTACTGCCGCCGGTCCGAGAACCCCGTCCGGAAGGTCTTGATCCGGCCGCCGATCCTGTTGCCGTTGGCCTCGATGACGGTGACGTGGTGCCCGGCCCGCTTCAGCAGCGTCGCGGCCACGAGGCCGGAGATGCCCGCCCCCACGATCAGCACCCTCTTGGGCGTACGGGTCCTGGGCAGGCCCTCGTCGATGAGCACCTTCAGGTAGCGGTGCTTGAGGTCGTTGCCGTCCCTGTCGACGAGCAGGTGGTCGCGCGCCACCCGAAGACAGGCCTGCCAGCGCTCTCCCGTGTACGGCGCGCGCGCCGCCGAGGCGGGGGCCGCGCCCAGGGCCGGACTCATGACCGATCCCACCGCGCCCAGCCCGGCCAGTTTGGCGAATCCCCGACGGTCGATTGTGACCACGAACTCCTCCTCCGCGAGACGGTTACGGAGGGTGAGTTTCGATGTCATGGTCATGAAGCGGCACGCGACGCGCCGGGAATGTTCAACTGGTGTACCAGGCGATGGTCAAGACGGGGGTGCCTCGTCCAGCAGGCGCTCCCAGAACACCTCGTCATGCCATGCGCCGTCCAGGTAGATGTGGGAATGGGCGATGCCCCAGGGGTGGAAGCCGTTGGCACGCAGCACCCGCTGGGAGGCCAGGTTGTCCATCCGCGTGTGCGCCTCGGCGCGGCGCAGCCCGAGCTCCTCGGCCATCACGGTGAGTATCAGGCCCACCGCCCGGGTCGCGTGCCCCCGGCCGGTGAAGGCCGAGGCGACCCAGTAGCCCAGGAAGCCCTTGCGGAAGGGGCCGCGCAGGATCGTGCTCACGGTCACCTGGCCGGCGACCTCGTCGCCCGCGAGGACGACCGCAGGCCAGCGCTCGCCCCGGTCGTGCTCGCCGAGCAGGGTCTCGATGCGCCGGCGCTGCCCGGCCGCCGTGTAGAAGTCGTCCGGCTGGGCCGGTTCCCAGGCGGCGTACGCCCGCCTGTCGCGGGCGCGATGCGCCGCGAGGACCTCGGCGTCGTCCACCCGGATGAGCCGGATCGTGGTGTCCTGGTCCGCCATGTGGCCGTCTCCTCGGCTGTGTACCGGCATTGACAGGTGCGGACGGGCGCGGCTCTAATGATCGGCGTGCCGCGTGGCGCCGATCACGTGAACGCCGTCCCAGGGAGGCGGCGATGGTCCGATCGGTGGCCGGGCCGCACCTTCCAGAAGGGACCGACGCCGTGAGTACCCACTCCGCACCTCCCGCCTGACGCCGCGCCGCCGGGTGATCGTAACCCCGGCCCAGGCGCCCCCGAGCATCGCGCCGTCGCGGTGCCGTCGCGGTGCCGTTCCCGGTCCGGTCGTACGGCTGGAAGCGTCGCGCCGGCACCGCACTCCGCTTGCGAAACATCTCGCAGGCCCGCAGCCCTCACCGTTCCTGGAGTTTTCCGCGTGTCTTTCAACCAGTCCGTCATCGACGAGTTCCGCGCCAACGGAGGCAAGGTCGGCGGCCCCTTCGAGGGCGGCGACCTGCTCCTGCTCACCACGGTCGGCGCGAGGTCGGGACGGGAACACACCGTCCCCCTCGGCTACGTCCGCGACGGCGACGCACTGCTCGTCGTCGCGTCCGCGGGCGGAGCGCCCCGCAACCCTGCCTGGTATCACAACCTGCTGGCGCACCCGGCCGTACGGGTCGAAGTGGGCGAGGAGGTGTTCGACGCCGTCGCCGTGCCGGCCGAGGGCGAGCGGCGCGAGCGACTGTTCGAGCATGTCGTCCGCGTCGCGCCCGGGTACGCCGACTACCGGGCCCGTACGGCCCGCGCCATCCCGGTCGTGGTGCTCGAACGCCTGACGGTCCCGACAGGTGCGCCGGAAGACCGCTGACGGCCCGAGCCGGGCGTCCCGGGCATGCCGGTGCGGCAGCATGGCGGGGTGGGCAAAGGATCACAGCTGTGGCGTGACCGGAACTTCACCGTCTTCTGGGGATCCCAGACGCTGTCGGTCGCGGGGGACTCGTTCGCGCTGATCGCCGTCCCGCTGCTCGTGCTGCACGTGACCGGGTCGGTCGCGCAGATGGGCCTGCTGACCGGCGTGGCGAGCGCCGCGTCGGTGGTGGCGGGGGTCTTCGCCGGGGTCCTGGTCGACCGGCTCGACCGCAGGCTCCTGCTGATCTGGTGCGACGTGGCGAGGATGGCGCTGTACGGGATAGTCCCGGTCGCCTGGGCCTTCGGGCCGCAGATCTGGCTGCTCTACGTGGTCCTGCCGCTCTGCGAGGCGATCGGCATGGTCTTCCAGGTCGCGTACGTCACGGCGGTGCGGGGTCTGGTCGGCCCGGACCGGATCACCGAGGCCAACGGGCGGCTGGGCGCCACCGCCGCCGCGGCGGGGGTCGGCGGGCCGCTGCTGGCCGGGGTGGTCGCGGGCTGGTTCGGCCCCACGGCCGCGATCGCGATCAACGCGGCCAGCTTCGGGGTCTCCGCGCTGGGCGTGCTGTCGATCAGGCTCGGGCGGCAGCCGTCGCCCGCGCCGCAGGAGGAGCGCGGGTCCTGGCGCGAACTGCTCGCCGGGGCCCGCTTCCTGTGGCGGCAACCGGTGCTGCGCGCCCTGACCGTGCTGTTGTCGTTCTTCATCTTCCTGACCCTCGGGCTGACCGACGTGCTGATCTACCACCTCAAGCACGACCTCGGCCAGGCCGACGGCGCGGTGGGGGCGGTGCTCGCGATCGGCGCGCTCGGCACCGTCGCCGGCTCGCTCCTCGTCGGTCTCGTCCGCCGGAGGCTGGGGTTCGGCGCGTCGTGGATCGGGGCGATCTCGCTCGCCGGGCTCGCCATCGCGGGACTCGGCCTGTCCGCCCACGTCCCGGCGGCCGCGGCGACGGCCGCCGTCTATCTCGCCTGCGTCAGCGTGGCCGGGATCTGCTCGATGTCGCTGCGCCAGCAGGTCACGCCCGACCACCTGCTGGGCCGGGTCACCGCGGCCTTCTGGACGATCCACTTCTCGCTGGGCCCCGCGGGGGCGGCCGTGCTGACCTGGGGCGCGCAGCATCACGGGGTCGCGGTGGTCTGCCTGCTGGCGGGGGTGGCCTGCCTGCTGATCGCGGTCGCCGCGTTCTTCACTCCCATCCGCCAGCAGAACCCCGAGCTGTCCGGCGCCGCCGGCTGACCCGTCAGGTCCCGCGGCGCGGCGCGGACGGCTCCCAGTCGACCAGGCGGTGGACCAGGGCCACCGCGCTCGCCAGCGTCTCCCGCTCGGAGGGGGACAGCCTGTCCTCGATCGCCTCGGCCAGCCAGTCGGCCCGCCGGTCGCGTACCTCCTCCAGGGTGGCGAACCCTGCCGCGGTCAGCGAGACGGGGGCCTTGCGGCCGTCGACGGGGTGCGTGCCGCGCTCGGCGAGCCCCTGTTCGATCAGCTGGCCGACAGTGCGGGCCATCGACTGCGGGCGCACCCGCCGGGCGGCGGCGAGCTCACTGGTGGTCATCGGGCCCTGCCGGCCGAGCAGGCCGATCACCGCGATGACCCCCGGTGGCATCGGGTCGTCCTCACGCACCCGTCTGACCAGCTGCCCGACCACGAGTCTCAGCTCGGCGGCGACCTCGGAGGCGTCACTCATGGGCTCAGCGTAACCGAGATGTACAGCCTCGCTGCACATTTTCTTGCAGCAAGGCTGTACAGTTTGGCTGTCTATCTCGAAGGAGCTCACATGCCCGTGACATCGCTCGACGACCGTACGGCCGTCGTCCTGATCGACCTGCAGAAGGGGATCACCGCCCTGCCCACCGTGCATCCGGCGGCCGGGGTGGCCGCCAACGCCGCACGCCTGGCGGGAGCCGCCCGTGAGCGGGGCCTTCCCGTCGTCCGCGTGCGGGTGGCGTTCTCCGCCGACGGCGGTGACGTGGTGCGGGCCCGGACGGACGCGCCCGGGCCCGCGATCGCACCCGCGCCGGACTTCGCCGAGTACGACGAGCGCGTCCCGGACGGACCGACGGACATCCTGATCACCAAACGGGGCTGGGACGCCTTCCACGGCACCGAACTCGACCTGCAACTGCGCCGCAGGAAGATCACGGGGATCGTGCTGGCGGGGATCTCCACCAGCATCGGTGTGGAGTCCACCGCGCGCGGCGCCCGGGAGCGGGGCTACGAGATCGCGGTGGCCTCCGACGCGGTCACCGACCTGGTCGCCTCGGCCCACGAGAACGCCCTCGGGGTGATCTTGCCGCGGATCGCGCAGATCGACACGACCGAGGCCATCCTCGCCGCTTTCGCCTGACCTGTCAGCGGCCTGACCTGTCAGCGAGCGGTGCCGAAGGCGGAGGCCAGCGCCGCACGCAGGGTGTCGAGCTCCTTCATATCCGGGTTGGGGGAGTCCGACGCCCAGGCCACGTAGCAGTCCGGCCGCAGCAGCAGCGCGGTGGGGAGGCCCTCCCGGCCCGGCTTCGCGGTGACGAGGCCGACGCGGTCGTGCCGGCCGTGCAGTGCCCCGGCCAGGGCGGCGCCGGGTGTCAGGTCCAGGAGCAGCGGCCGGGCGGTCCGGGTCAGCTCGGCGAGCCGTACGGAGCCGGTCTCGGTCTCCAGCACGAGGTCGGGCGCGGGGCGCCCGGTGAGAGGGTGGGAGCCTTCGAGGTCATACCTGATGTCGGCGCCGGACATCAGGTCCGCGATGTGCTTGACGGTGCGCTCGTCGCGCAGCAGTTCGCCGAACAGGGCGCGCAGCGCGGTCACCTCCGGCCCGGGAGCGATCAGCGCGGACTGCGCCTGCGTGTGCATGACGACGCGTTCCGCGGCCGGGCGCCGCTCGGTCTCGTAGCTGTCGAGCAGGCCGGGCGGAGCCCAGCCGTGAATCTCGGCGGCGAGCTTCCAGCCCAGGTTGATCGCGTCCTGGAGGCCCAGGTTGAGGCCGGGGCCGCCGATCGCGCTGTGCACGTGCGCGGCGTCGCCCAGCAGCAGCACCCTGTGGTCCCGGAAGCGCTCGGCCAGGCGGGTGTTGCCACCGGTCAGACGGCGCAGCTGGTGCGGGCCCTCGCCCTCGGGCGGGCCGATCGGCAGGTCGGCGCCGAGCACGCGGCGGATGCTCCGGCGTAGCTCGTCCAGGCTCATCGGCTGATCGTCGCCGTTCTCGTTCCACTCCGTGGTGTGGACGAGCGTTCCGGTGGGGAACGGCGCGTAGACGAACAGGCCGTGGTCGGTGCGGTGGTGCATGAACGGCGGGATCGGCCCGTATCCGGGCACGTTCAGCCCGCCGGTCACCGGGTCGATCAGCTCGGCCGGCACGGTGACGTGCCCGCCGCGCGAGGTCGAGCCGTCCCTGGTCACCCCCGGGAACCCGATGCCGCACAGCTTGCGGGTGACGCTGTGCCCGCCGTCCGCGCCCACCAGGTAGCGGCTCCGCAGCCGGTAGCCGCCCCCGGGCCCGGCGATCTCCGCGGTGACCCCGTCCTCGTCCTGGGAGAGCCCGGTCAGCTCGTGGCCCCGGCGGATCTCCACGCCGAGTTCGAGCGCGCGCTCCTCAAGCACCTGCTCGATCCGCCGCTGCGGCACCGGCAGGCCGTACATCGAGTTGTCGCCGAGCCGGCTCAGGTCGAGGGGCATGGCGCCGAACACGAAGGCCGGGCTCGGCCGGGGCGGCTCGGCGCTGCCGCTCAGGCGTTCGTACAGGCCGCGGCGGTCGAGGGCCCGTACGACCTGGCCGACCAGTCCGTTGGCCCGGTTCTCCTGAGTGCGTCCGGGCAGGCGGTCCAGCACTGTCGGCCGGACTCCGGCCAGGCTCAGCTCGCAGGCGAGCATCAGCCCGTTCGGTCCGGCACCGGCGATCACGACGTCTTCGGTCATGGTGGTCCTCCTTGACGGTTCCTGCGGGGGCTCTTGCGAATGGAGAGATGGCAGGGCGAACTCACGGCACGCCGAATCCCTGAGATGGCGGACTCGCGGCAGGCCGGATTTCGGCATGGCGGGGGAAAGGGCCGGCGCCCGGGCCGCCGCGGCGACGGCGTCAGGGCGTGCGAGGCCGCGCGGCGTGCCGGCGCGGCACGTCACACGACGGGTCTCCGGACGCCTCGGAGCGGGCGTCCGCCTGTCAGGGCTCGGGCAGTCCGGCGGCGAGCCGGCCGAGCGCCTCCTCGATGAGCGGCCCGACCGGCACGGGCGGATCGGCCCGCAGCCACTGGTCCATCGCCACCCTGATCGCGGCCCCGGCGGCGCCCGCCACCAGGCGCGGGTAGAGGTCGCGGGCGACGTCGGTGCCGGTCCGATCGGCGATCGCCGCGGCCAGTTCGGCCTCGGCGATGGCGTCGGCCTTGAGCATCTCGCCCTGCAGCGAGGGCTCACTGATCATGAGCCGGACGCCGGTCTGCCACTGCTGGTCCGGCTGCCCCGTGCCGTAGTTCTCGCCCAGGGCGAGCTGGGTCAGCACGGCGACCTTGATGGACTCCCACAGGGGCTCCGACGCCGGGCGGCGGCGCAGCTCCTGTGCGACCAGGCGCGTACGGTCGAGGTGCCTGGCGGCGATCGCCTCGCCCTTGCTGGAGAAGTAGTTGTTGAAGGTGCGCGGAGCGACGCCCGCCGCCGCCGCGATGTCCTCCACGCGTACGTTCTCCAGCCCGCGCTCCACGGTGAGCCGGATCGCCGCCCAGCTCAGCGCGGTGCGCGTCTCCTGCTTCTTGCGCTCGCGCAGCCCCGGACGCTCGTCTTCCCCGCTCACATGGACCACCATACAGCTACTTGCGTGTCACGCAAAGATGCGCGAACCGTAAATTTGCGTGAGGCGCACTTTTTGTGAGGCGACGGACGTGTCAGTCGCGGGCACCGGCCAGGCGGACGAACTCCTCCAGTGAGAACCGGCCGTCGGCG
Source organism: Microbispora sp. ZYX-F-249 (assembly GCF_039649665.1). NCBI lineage: Bacteria > Bacillati > Actinomycetota > Actinomycetes > Streptosporangiales > Streptosporangiaceae > Microbispora > Microbispora maris. The sequence continues at coordinate 130,623 of NZ_JBDJAW010000016.1, forward strand.
TCCACGTCGGCGTCCCTGCCGAGCGCGCCGATCGCCTCGGGCGGCAGGCCGGGAAAGTGCGACAACAACTCGGCCTCGGTGATGAAGCCGTCGCCGTCGCCGTCAATGGCGTCGAATTCGCGCTTGAGGGCCTCGAACCGCTCGTGGCTGAGCTCCTGAGTCACAACGACCTGCCTTCACACCGGGGACGACACGGACAACCTATGCCGTACCGGGGAAAAGATCGATAGCAGGCCGATCACTCGGGCCAGGCGGAGCTCTGGATGACCTCCACGAAGTCGATTCGCCGGAATCCGGGCACGAAATGCTCCAGCACGTCGGCGTTGACGGTGCCGAACGTGGTGTCGGGCCGGTCCTTGAACCCCTCCGTGAACGCCGCCAGGATCTGCCTCTTGAAGTCGGGGCGAGGATGGGCGGCCACGACCGCCGCGATGTCCTCGGGGGCCAGATCGGCGTGCCCGAGGCCGAGAACGTCGGCCTCCACACCGGCGGTCACCAGGGCCACCTCGGGCTCCAGCCGGTACGGGACCTCCGGCGTCGTGTGCAGGGCGATGCCCTCCCACACCTTGCGGACGCCGTCCTCGGGCACGCCGTGGGATGTGAGAAAGCGGCGGGCCTCGTCGGCGCCGTCGATCTCGAACCGCTGGTCCGTTCGCCGGTAGCGCTCGGTGAGCCCGAGGTCGTGGAACATCGCCCCGACATAGAGCAGTTCGGGGTCGGCCCGCAGGCCGAGCCGCCGGCCCCGCAACGAGCCGAACAGGAACACCCGGCGTGAATGGTGGTAGAGCAGGTCGGTCGCCGCCTCCCGCACCAGTTCTGTCGCCTCCGTGGCGAGTTTCGAATCGGGCACGTCGACTCCGGCGATGGTCTCGCCCATGACACCCCTCCTCGTGTGCTCGGTCCTTCGGAGCGTTCCCCCTGACCGATGCACGTGACCGCGCGGACGGGGACCGGCCGCCCGCGGCGGGGTGACCGGCGGTCAGGTGGTGGCGCGGACCACCAGGCGCGTGGGGAGGACGACGGGGCTGGTGTGACGGCCGTCGAGGCGGGACAGGAGCAGCCGCGCCAGGGCCAGGGCCTGGTCCGCGGTGGGCACCCGGACCGTGGTCAGCGGCGGGGTCGTGCAGGAGGCGGCGTGGATGTCGCCGAAGCCGACGACCGCCAGATCCTCCGGCACCCGCAGCCCCTTCTCGCGCGCCGCCTCCATGACGCCGATCGCCAGCTCGTCTGAGGTGGCGAACACGGCGTCGAGGTCCTGTCCGCCGGACAGGAGCTCGCGGGCCGCGGCGGCGCCCGACGCGCCGTCCAGGCCGGCGAGCGCGATCGCCGGCCGCAGCCCGTCCTCGTGGAGTGCGGCCAGGTGCCCGTTGAGGCGGTCCTGTACGGCGACGAGGTCCGTCGGGCCGCAGACGATGCCGATGCGGCGGCGGCCCCGGTCGAGGAGGTGCCGGGTGGCCGTCCGCGCGCCGCCGGCGTTGTCCACGTCCACGTGCGGCACGAGGGAGGCGATCACGGGCTTGCCGAGCAGCACGACCGGCACCCCGGTGCGGGCGAGCCGCTCGGTGAGCGTGTCCGGGCCGTCCGGAGGGACGAGCACGACCCCGTCGACCTGCCGCGCCTCGACGTGCCGGATGATGCGCCGATGGCTTTCCGCCGTGTCGGCGAGCATGAGGGTGATCTGCTTGCCGGCTCCTTCGAGGACGCTGGTGACGTACTGGACGACGGCGGAGGTGAGCGCCTCGCCGCCGTGCCGGGGGACCGACAGGACGAGCGCGACCGAGTCGGTCCGCCGGGTGACGAGGCTCCTGGCGGCGGCGTTGGGCACGTAGCCCAGCTCCTGCACGGCGCGCAGCACCGCGGCGCGCACGTCGGGCCGGACCCGCGCGTCCCCGTTCACGACCCGCGAGACCGTGGCCCGGGAGGCGCCCGCGCGGGCGGCGACGGTCTCCAGCGTGGGCCGCTTCGGCCGCTCCGCCCCGAGCCCGTTGCGCTTGATCACGTCGCGATACCACAGGGCGCTGTCCTTGAGCAGCCGCCGCTGGGTGGCGAAGTCGACGTGGACGATGCCGAACTTGCGCCGGTAGCCGTCCGCCCATTCGACGCAGTCGAGCAGCGACCACAGCAGATAGCCGCGGACCCGGGCGCCCTCGTCGATCGAGGTCCGCAGGGCCCGCAGATGCTCCTCGACGAAGCTGATCCGGTCGACGTCGTGGATGCCGTCGCCGGTCACGACGTCCTCGAAGTCGGCGCCGTTCTCGGTGATCATCAGCTCGGTCTCGGGGTAGTCCTCGGTCAGGCGCCGCAGGACCAGCGACAGGCCGTTCGGCATGATGGGCCAGCCCATCGCGGTGACGGCCGTGGGCACGCTGCTGAACAGGACGCCCTCGCTGCCCGGGAAGGCCGGATCGGCCGCGGCGCTGGGCTGGGCCTGCACCGCGATGGGCGTGTAGTAGTTGACGCCCAGCAGGTCGACGGGCCGCCCGATGAGATCGAGGTCCCCGTCGTGGATGTGGCCGAGCCCGGCGGTCCTCTCGATCAGGGGCAGCAGCTCGGCGGGGTAGCGGCCACGCAGCACCGGCTCCAGGAACTGCCGGTTGTGCAGGGTGTCGATCCTCGCCGCCGCCTCGGCGTCCTCCGCGGGGACGTCGGTGGACATGTCCCCGAGCTGCGCGGGAGTGAGGACGGGGGAGAGGTTCAGCACGATGCCGGCTCTGGCGGCGCCCCGCGCGCGCAGCGCCTCCAGGCCCAGCCCGTGTGCGAGCAGCATGTGGTGGGCGCCGACGAAGGCGTCGGCCGCCGAGCGCAGGCCCGGGGCGTGCACCCCCGAGGCGTGGCCGAGGAAGGCGGCCACCCACGGCTCGTTGAGGGTGAACCAGGTGTCCACCCGGTCGCCGATCCTGTCGTACAGGACGCCGGCGTACTCGGCGAAGTGGTGGGCGGTGTCGCGTGCGGTCCACCCCCCGGCGTCCTGCAGCGCCTGCGGCAGGTCCCAGTGGTACAGCGTGGCGTACGGCGCGATGCCCGCCTCCAGCAGCTCGTCCACGAGCCTGTCGTAGAAGTCGAGCCCCGGGCCGTTGACGCGGCCGTGCCCTTCGGGCAGCACGCGTGGCCAGCTGACCGAGAACCGGTAGGCGGCGATGCCCAGGTCCTGCATCAGCCGGACGTCCTCGGCGTGTCGCAGATAGTGGTCGCAGGCCGGGTCGCCGTATCCCCCGCCCGCGAAGGCGTCCCAGATGGAGGGGCCCCGGCCGTCGAGGTCGGTGCCGCCCTCGATCTGGAACGCGGACGTGGACACTCCCCAGACGAAACCCTCTGGGAACAACGCGGTGCGCATCTACGCGAAACCCCCGGTGACTCGGTGAGCGCTCAGTCTGCCGCCTCGCGTGCCGGCATCGCCACTCAGATGGCCGCCGCGGGCCCCGGCCGGTGCGGCGCGAGCCCTCCAGCGGGCGGGCCGCGGCCTCCGGGGTGTCGCCCGCGCCGCGGCGGACCGGACGCGATGTGACGCGCCCGGCGCGGCGCAGGCGGGGTTCGCGCGGGTCGTCGGCACATAATGAAGCGCGATGGATACGGGGAGTGGCCAGCGCGCCGATCGGGGGATCGACGTCAGCGTCGTCGTCCCGGCGTACAACCGCCGGGCGTCACTCGACCGTTGCCTCACCTCGCTGCTCGTGCAGCGGATCGCCAAAGAGATCATCGTGGTCGACGGCGGATCACGGGACGGGACCCCGGCACTCCTCGGCCTCTACGCCGCGCACCACCCCCGGCTGATCACCGTGATGCGGGACGCCCAGCCCGGCACGCCCGGACGCGCCCGCAACCGCGGACTCGAACGGGCGGCCGGGCGGTACGTCTTCTTCTGCGACGCCGGGGACCACCTCGCCCCCGACGCGCTGGCCCGCCTGGTCGCCACCGCCGACCGGACCGGCGCCGACGTCGTCGTGGGGAGGATCGCCGGTGCGCGTCACGGGCTGCGGGACAGCGCAGACAAGGCCTCCTTAACCGCCGTCTACGAGGACCTGTCCTGTTTCAAGCTCTTCCGCCGGGACTTCCTCGATCGGCACGCCATCCGCTTCGACGAGACGCACCGGCGTGGCGAGGACATGACCTTCGCCGTCCACGCGTACTGCCATGCCCGGGTGATCTCCGTGGTCGCGGACCGGGACTGCTACCACGCAGAGGGCGGGAGTGAGGCGTCCGCGCGGGACCCGCTCGGCTGGCTGCGCGTGGTACGCACGCCCATCGAGGTCATGGCGCGGCACGTGCCGCCCGGCGCGCTGCGCGACCGTCTGCTCCTGCGGCACCTGCGCCGTGACGTGCTCGCCCAGCTCGGGGCGCCGTTCCTGGCCGCGTGCGAGGCCCATCGGGAGAAGATCGCCGTCGAGGTCGCCGACATCTGCGCGCAATGGCTGACGCCGGGTGTGCGCGCCTGCCTCGACGGCGTGGACGCCGCCCGCGTCGCCGCGCTCGACGATCCCGACCGGCTCGTACGGCTCGCGCGCGTCGAGGCCGCGCCGCTGCGGCACCGGCTGACCGGCGTCGAGTGGCGGGGCGACGACCTGGTCATCGACGGGTGGGCCGGCCTCGCCGGCCTGGACGTCCCCTCGCAGGACGCCACCGTCGGCCTGGTGCTGCGCGAACGCCTGACCCGTGCGGAGCAGGTGCCCCTTGTGACGCGCGGCGCGACCGGAGCCGCCGGATCCTTCACCGCCGTGGTCGACGTGGCCGCACTGCCTTCGGGTGTGTGGGACGTCCACGTCGCCGTCGAGTGCGAGGGCGCGCGCAGGCTGGTCCGGCTCGGCTCGCGCCGCGACGACGGAGCCGGGGTTCCGGTCGCCCACCTGGTGGGCGGGGTCGTCGCGGTGCCCTTCCTGACCCGGTCCCAGGGTCACCTCGGCCTCGACGTCGGGGGTCACGTCGTGCGGGTCCCCGCGGCCGTACGGCTGACACGGGCGTGGTGGCGGGGCAGGCGGCTGCGGGTCGAGGGCCGGTCGAGGGTGGGCGACGAGGCCGCCGCCGGGGCCGTACGGCACCTGATCTGGCGCGAGCGGACGACGGGGCGGGAGCACCGCGAGCGGGCCGAGGCGTCCGGGCCGGAGCGGTTCGCGGCCGAGACGGCGGGCCTGCCGCCCGGCACCTGGGACGCCTATCTCGAACTCGACCTCGGCGGCCCTTCGGTGCGCTTTCCGGTCAAGGTCGCCGACGCGGACGCGCTCGACCGGCCGCTGCGGTGGTGGCGCGGCCCGCTGCCGTGGGACCCGGCGCCCCGGGACCCGCGGAGTCCGTCGCGGTGGATCCCCGCGCAATGGACCGTCCGGCCGTACGCCACGGCGGTCAACCGGCGGCTCAGCGTGTCGGTGCGCGTGGCCACGCCGTTCACCGTGGCCGGACGCATGGTCAGGGCCCTGCGGCACCGCTAATTGCGAATCATTTGCAACTACAACTCGGTGCTCTAAAGTGGGAGGGAATTCGCCCGTTTCGAAGGGGTTATAGCCGTGCACGTGCCCGATGGGTTCTTTGACGTCCCCGTGTCGGTCGGCGCCGGGGTCTTCGCCGCCGCAGGGGTGGCCGTGTGCCTGCGGGGCGCCAAACGGGAGCTCGACGACCGCACCGCCCCCATGGCGGGTCTGGTGGCCGCGTTCGTCTTCGCGGCGCAGATGCTCAACTTCCCCGTCGCGGCGGGCACCAGCGGCCATCTGCTCGGCGGGGCGCTGGCGGCGATACTCGTCGGGCCGTACACCGCCGTGTTGTGCGTCGCGGTCGTGCTGCTCGTCCAGGCGTTCTTCTTCGCCGACGGCGGGCTGACCGCGCTGGGTGTCAACATCACGCTGATGGCGATCGTGACCGCGGTCGTCGGGTGGGCGGTGTTCCGGCTGATCACCCGGGGCGGGCCGCGCGGGCGGGCGACGCTGGTGGCCGCGTCGTTCGTGGCGGCGCTGGTCTCCGTCCCGGCGGCGGCGCTCGTGTTCACGGTCATGTTCTGGCTCGGCGGCACCGCGCCGATCGAGCTGGGCTCGGTGGCCGCCGCGATGGGCGGCGTGCACCTGCTCATCGGGCTCGGCGAGGGCTTCATCACCGCGCTCACCGTGAGCAGCGTGCTGGCCGTCCGCCCCGATCTCGTGTACGGCGCGCGCGGGATGGCCAGGGCGCTGACGCTGCGCACCGCCGAGGGAGATGTCCAGGTGGGCCAGGCGGCCCCGGAGGCTCCCCCGGCCGGAGTCGGCCTGCGTCCCGTCCTGGTGGGCGGTGGCCTCGTGGCCGTGCTGCTGGCCGGTGTCTTCTCGTTCTACGCCTCGGGCGACCCCGACGGGCTGGAGAAGGTGGCGGCCGACAAGGGCCTGAGCGCGCAGGAGAAGCCGCACGCGGTGGAGAACGGCCCGCTGGCCGACTACGCCGTCAAGGGCGTGGAGGACCAGCGGCTGTCCGGCGGGCTGGCCGGGGTGGCGGGCGTCGGGCTGACGGTCGCGGCCGGGGGCGGCGTGTTCTACGTCATCCGCCGGCGCCGGCGCCTGACCGACGGGATGACCCCCGCGAACGCGCAGTGAGCGCACGCCGCCCGGGTGAGGACGCCGCGTGAGCGCCGAGCCCGGCAACTGCGACGAGCCCGATGAGCCGCCCGTGCGCGCCCGTGCCCGCCCTGGGCGCGGGCGGGCGGCGCGGGTCGGCGATGATGGCTCTGTGAGTGCGAAGTGAGCGCCGGGCACCATCACCCGATCTACCGGCCCGCCGACACGCCCGTCCACCGGCTGCCGCCCCAGTGCAAGCTGGCGGCGGTCGTCGCGTTTGCGGTGTCCGTGGTCGCCACCCCGCGCGAGCGTTTCTGGGCCTTCGCCGTCGACGCGCTGCTGCTGGCCGCCGTCGCGGCAGCCGCCCGGGTGCCGGCCGGCGTGATCGCGCGGCGCATGGTCATCGAGGTGCCGTTCGTGCTGTTCGCGCTGGCGATTCCGGTGATCGGCACGGGCGAGCGGGTGCAGGTGCTCGGTCTGTCGCTGAGCGCCCCGGGCCTGTGGGCCGCCTGGAACATCCTGGCCAAGGCCACGCTGGGCGTGGTCGCCTCGATCCTGCTGGCGGCCACGACCGAGCCCCGGATGATGCTGCTCGGCGCCGAGCGGCTGCGGCTGCCCCGGCTGCTCGTCCAGATCGCGACGTTCATGCTGCGCTACCTCGACGTGATCCTCGACCAGATGCGGCGCATGCGGATCGCCAGGGAGTCACGGGGATTCGTCGCGCGGGACCTCCGGCAGGCCCCCGTGCTGGCGAAGTCGGCGGGCGCCCTGTTCATCCGCTCGTACGAGCGGGGGGAGCGGGTCCATCTCGCCATGCTGAGCCGGGGCTACATGGGCGAGATGCCAACGATTAGGGATATATCGGCAACTGGGCGAGACTGGGCGATGGCGGGCATGCTTCCGTGTCTCGCCGCGGCGACGGCCCTACTGGCGTGGAGCACGACGTGACCTCCGGCAGCCCTTCTCTCACGGTGAGCAGGCTCGCGTACGCCTATCCCGACGGGACACAGGCGTTGTACGGCGTGGACCTGACGATCGAGCGGGGAGAGCGGGTCGCCCTGCTCGGCCCGAACGGCGCGGGCAAGACGACGCTCGTCATGCACCTCAACGGCATCCTCACGCCGGGGCACGGGACGGTGGAGGTGGCCGGGCTTCCCGTCCGCGCGGACACCCTGCGGGAGATCCGCCGCCGGGTCGGGCTGGTGTTCCAGGATCCGGACGACCAGCTGTTCATGCCGACCGTGCGGGAGGACGTCGCGTTCGGCCCGGCCAACCTCGGGCTGCGCGGCGCGGAGCTCAACCGCCGTGTGCGGGACGCGCTGGAGCGGGTCGGCATGCTGGAGGCGATCGACCGGCCGCCCCACCACCTGTCCTTCGGCCAGCGCCGCCGGGTGGCCGTGGCCACCGTGCTGGCGATGGAACCGGAGATCCTCGTCCTCGACGAGCCGTCGTCCAACCTCGACCCCGCGTCCCGCCATGAGCTGGCCGAGATCCTCAAGAGCCTGGACGTGACCGTGCTGATGGTCACCCACGACCTGCCGTACGCGCTGGAACTGTGCGAGCGTTCGCTCGTCATGTCCGAGGGGGTGATCGCGGCCGACGGGCCGACGAATGCCCTGCTCTCCGACGAGCGGTTGCTCACGGCGCACCGGCTCGAACTCCCTTACGGGTTCGCCGTCCCTGCTCAGCCGGGGTGATGGATAAGTAAAGTGGGCCGGAGCTGAGGAGGTCCCGACGATGAAGCTGCGGCTCGCGCGCCAATCGCTCTCCAATGCCGTCGTGGTGGCTGTGGAGGGGGAGCTCGACCTGTTCACGGCTCCGTTCCTGCGCGACGAGATCCGCGACGCCATCCGTGACGACGGCCCGACCCTCGTGCTCGACCTCGGCGAGCTGTCGTTCATGGACTCCAGCGGACTGAGCGTGCTCATCGAGGCATGGCGGCTGGCCACCAGCGAGGGCGGCACGGTGTCTCTCGCCTCGCCGCAGCCTCCGGTGGCCCGCATCCTGCGCACGACCGGCCTGGACCGGCGGATCAAGGTCTACCCCGACGTCGATACCGCGATTTTGCAGCACCCCGAGTAGAACTTCATTCGGTTCGCGCGTTAAGGTCCGGCTATGGATCTGAACGGAGCAGCAGCAATCATCTCGGGCGGTGCCAGCGGCCTCGGCGAGGCCTCGGCCCGCGAGCTGGCCCGCGTCGGCGCGACGGTGGTCGTGGCCGACCTCAACGCCGAGCGCGGCAAGGCGCTGGCCGACGAGATCGGCGGTGTGTTCGCCCACACCGACGTGTCCGACGAGGCGTCGGTGCAGGCCGCGGTCGAGGCGGCGGTCGCCACCGGCAAGCCGTTGCGCGCCGTGATCAGCAGCGCCGGCATCGGCTGGGCGCAGCGCACCGTCGGCCGGGACGGCTCCCCGCACGACCTGGCGTCCTACCGCAAGGTGATCGACGTCAACCTGATCGGCACCTTCAACCTCATGCGCATCGGCGCCGCGGCCATGGCCCAGACCGAGCCGGTCGACGAGGACGGCGCCCGCGGCGTCGTCATCAACACCGCGTCGGTCGCCGGCATCGAGGGCCAGACGGGCCAGGTGGCGTACTCGGCGTCGAAGGGCGGCATCATCGGCATGACCCTGCCCGCGGCCCGCGACCTCGCGGCGATCGGCGTCCGCGTGCTGACCATCGCGCCGGGCATCATCGACACCCCGATCTACGGGAAGATCGGCGACAAGAACGCCGAGGAGTTCAAGGCCAAGCTCATCGGGCCGGTGGCGTTCCCGAAGCGGCTCGGCAAGGCCTCCGAGTTCGGCCACCTGGTCCGCGCGCTGATCGAGAACGACTACATGAACGGCGAGGTCATCCGTTTCGACGGTGGCATCCGCTTCCAGCCCAAGTAAGCCGAGTGAGGTCAGGTGTCCGAGGTCAACTCCGGGCCGGCCGCTGAGCCGGACGAGGTACTCGTAGAGATCGTCGACGGCGGCGTGGCCGTCGTCACCATCAACCGGCCCAGGGCCAGGAACGCCGTGAACGGCGCCGTGGCGCGCGGAATCGCGGCCGCCCTGGACGAGCTGGACGACAGCCCCGACGTGTCCGCGATCGTCCTCACCGGGGCCGGCGGCACGTTCTCGGCCGGCATGGACCTGAAGGGCTTCCTCACCGGCGACATGCCGGTGGTCGAGGGCCGGGGCTTCGGCGGCATCACCGAGGCGCCGCCGAAGAAGCCGATCCTCGCCGCGGTCGAGGGGTACGCACTGGCCGGCGGCTTCGAGCTGGCGTTGTCCTGCGACATCATCGTCGCGTCCGAGGAGGCGAAGTTCGGCCTGCCGGAGCCCAAGCGCGGCCTGGTGGCCGGCGCGGGCGGGGTCATGCGGCTGCCGCGCCGCATCCCGTACCACATCGCCATGGAGATCGCCCTCACCGGCGACCACTACCCGGCGGCCCGGCTGTACGAGCTGGGGCTGGTCAACCGCATCACCTACCCCGGCGAGGCGCTCAACGGCGCGCTCGAACTGGCCCGCACGATCGCCGCGAACGCGCCGCTGGCGCTCGCCGCGACCAAGCGGGTCATCATCGAGTCGGCCGACTGGTCGCTCGACGAGATGTTCCGCAAGCAGGGCGAGATCGTGAGCCCGGTCTTCACGTCGAAGGACGCGATGGAGGGCGCCGCGGCCTTCGCCGAGAAGCGCGCTCCCGTCTGGAAGGGCGAATAGCCCTCAGCCGCAGATCCCGCTCGGGGCGCCCCCTCCAGGGGCGCCCCGAGCCGTGTCCGCCCCGCGGTGGGCGCATCTCCCCGGACTCCCGACAGCGCTGCCGCCGGCGGCTCCGCCGGGCGGGGACACCGGCGGCAGCGCACTCCCCGGTATGGCGGACCGGACATCCCCCGCGGTGATGACGCCCCGCTCGCTCCCTCGCGCCTAGTTTCTCGTGCTGATCACGAAGCACACGAGAAAGGTGACGACCATGCGGACAGGACGTGCCGGACGGGGAACGTGGATGGCGGTCGGTGCGGCGGCGGGGCTGCTCGTGGGCGGCGGGGGAGTCGCCGTGGCCACGACGGCGGCGACCTCGTCGATCGTGGCCTGTGTGGGCCCCGACGGCGTCATGCGGATGCCCCAGGCGCTGGAGGAGTCGGTCCAGGGCCGTACCGAGGGCGCGCAGGCCGCCGCGCCGGTCCCCGCCGGCACGTGTCCCGTCGAGTACCGGACCGTCTCCTGGAACGTCGCCGGACCTCAGGGCCCCGCCGGACCGGCCGGACCGGCCGGACCCCAGGGCCTCAGCGGGCCGGCCGGACCCCAGGGGCCCAAGGGAGAGACCGGTCCTCAGGGGCCGCAGGGCGAGAAGGGGGAGAAGGGCGAGCCCGGCGCGACGTACGGGCGGACCCGCTACGTCCGTCAGGCCGTTGATCGTCAGGACGACGCGAGGATGGAGGTAGTGCGCGTCGCCGAACTGCCCGCGGGGGACTACATCATCCAAACCCGTGTCGACGTCAATCCCTGGTCGAGTAGTGGACCGGGGACGTCCGGCTACTACGCCCTGTGCGACCTCAACACGCCCACCGGAGTCGTCTCAGTCCGCAGCGAGCAGGACCAGGCAAGGTGGCCCAGAATCGAGTTCTTCGCCACCGCGAAGCTGAGCGCTCCCGGCCCCATGATCCTCAGCTGCCGATCGGCGAACGTCGAGTATGTCGGTTACGACGGCACGTTGATGGTGACCCGCGTGCCCGAGGTCGTCGTCTCACCGGCCGTCTCACCGGCCGCCTCGCCGACCGGCCACCCGTCGCGCTGACGGAGCAGGAGGACGGCTGAGCGCAGGTGAGGAGGCGCTCAGCGGAAGCAGCGCTCTCGCCCGTGGGACGAGAGCGACACCCGGTCAGAGCGGGTCGCCGAGGGGGCCGTACTCCTCCTCCAGGGCGTTCGCCCAGTGCGCGGCGAAGTCGGGCCGGGTGCCGTCCGTGTCGGTGAAGCCGTATTCCTCGTACAGCCCCCAGGTGGCGAGGGCGCGTCCGGTCTTGCTCATCACGCCGGGATCGGCGGCCAGGGCGGCGACGGCCCGTCCCAGGTAGGCCGGGGTCTCGGAGTGGGCGAAGTTCGGGTCCTTCGCCACCGCGTCCCGCCAGTTGTCCTCGGTCACGCCGAAGTGCTCCAGCATGGCCTCCGAGCGCAGGAAACCCGGAGTGACGGCGACGGCCGCCACGCCGTACGGCTTGAGCTCCGCCGCCTGGGCCACGGCCAGACGGATCACGGTGGACTTGGCGATGTCGTAGAAGAACGAGCCGCGATACCGGGCGGTGTTGCCGTCGGTGACCTCGACGACCAGACCGCTCCGGCGGGCGACCATCAGCGGAAGCGCGAACCGGCTGGTGACGATGTGCGTCTCCACCGCACGGCGAAGCAGCCGCAGGCCGGTGTCGAGGTCCTGCTCCCACAGCGGATGCGCCCAGTCGGTCAGCGCGTCGCCGCCCCACACGGAGTTGACCAGGACGTCGAGCCGGCCGTCCTGTTCGGAGGCGATCCGGTCGACCAGGGCGCGGACCTCCCCGGGGTCGCCGTGGTCGGTGCGCACGGCGATGCCGGTGCCGCCTGCGGCGGTGACGCGGGCGGCGGTCTCCTCGATGGTCTCGGGACGGCCCAGGTCGGAGCGGCCGGCCGCGCTGCTGCGGCCGGTGACGTAGACCGTCGCGCCCGCGGCCCCAAGCTCGACGGCGATGCCGCGCCCGCCGCCTCTCGTGCCTCCCGCGACGAGGGCGACCTTCCCGGCGAGCGGCCGGCTGTCGTTCATGACGTCTCCTTCGAGGAAATGTGAGGCGAAAGGACGGTGGTCACCGCACGCCGGAGCCGCTCCGGCAGCGTGCCCCGCCGGTCGAGGGCCCACGTCAGACCGGTGCCGGCGATCAGCGACTGGACGGACTCGGCCAAGGCGGCGGTGTCGGCGCCGGCGCGGAGCTCTCCCGCGGCCACCGCCTCGTCCAGCAGGGCCAGGATCGCCCTTCGCTGTGCCTCGTGCATGGCCAGGGCGTGCTCGTGCAGTTGCGGATCGGTGAGGTCCATGCAGAGGAACGCCAGGTGGTTGGCGAAGCGCTCCGGCGTGTTCATGAGGGCCATCGACTCCTCGGCCAGCGCCAGCAGCGCCTCCAGAGGGGAGGGACACCCCTGCCGCCGCCGCTCGTGGTGCGCCTCGGCCTCATGCGCCGACTGCCTCGCCAGCGCCACCAGCAGACCCCGCTTGGACCCGAACCGCTGCACGAGAGTGCCGGGGACGAGCCCCACCTCGTCGGCGACGGCGGCGAGGGTCAGCCCCGCGGGACCCACCCGGCCGATCACCTCGGCCGCCGCGCGCAGAATCACCGAATCGTCCACTCCTCGGGGGCGTCCCGCCACCGGCCCCTCCCTTTTATAAATGCTCGTTCATTTATTAATACAGCCCGTTCGCCCCTCCCGGCAACCCGTCGGCATGAACCCCGCGGATCCGGGCAGTCCGCTCGTTCGTGAGCGGGACTGCGTACGGTGAAGCCATGAGTGATTCCGGGGCCGGCCTGCCCCGAGCGGGCCGGTCGATGCGGGAGCGGACGTCCGCGCTGCTCACCGGCGCCCTCGGCAGCGCGATCCTGATGATCGTGCTCGTCTCGGTGATGTGGGCCGTCGAGATCGTGGACTACATGCAGAACGGACGGCTCGACAGGTACGGCATCGTCGCCCACGAGCCGGACGGTCTGCCCGGGATCCTCTTCGCGCCGTTCCTGCACGCCGGGTTCAGCCATCTGATGGCGAACTCGCTGCCCCTGCTGATCCTGGGGTTCCTGGCCGCCATCCGGGGAATCGGCAGGTTCCTCGCCGCGAGCCTGGTCATCATCCTGGTCAGCGGGGTGGGCGTGTGGTTCACCAGCCCGCCGGACACGCTGACGATCGGCGCGAGCGGCCTCGTCTTCGGCTACTTCGGGTATGTCGTGGCCCGGGGGCTCTTCGACCGCCGGGCCCTCGACATCGTGCTCGGCGTCGTGGTCGCCGTGCTGTACTACTCGATCTTGTGGGGGGCCCTGCCCACCCAGCCGGGCGTCTCCTGGCAGGGCCACCTGTTCGGGCTCATCGGCGGCGTGATCGCCGCGTGGCTGCTGCGCCGCCGCAAGCCCGTGACGGCCTGACCCGCGAACGGCTCAGGAGCCGGACGGAGTTCTCGTCGATCTCGATCATGACGATCTGCCCCGGATCGATGAATTCGGGGCGGATCGTGACCAGCATGGTGTCGCGGGCCACGCCGTACAGCCGGGCGATCTCGCTGCCTCTGTCCGGACGGTGACAAACACATCCCTGCTTGGACGGAGCGCCGCACACCGTTACAGGAAACGAAAAAGCCGACGGTCCGGAGACCGCCGGCGAGATCGGCGGCCGCCCGGGAGGCGGCCGCCGTGAGATCCGCTAGAGACGCTCGACCACGTAGTCGACGCAGGCCGTCAGCGCCTCGACGTCGGCGGGGTCGATCGACGGGAACATCGCGATCCGCAGCTGGTTGCGGCCGAGCTTGCGGTAGGGCTCGGTGTCCACGATGCCGTTGGCGCGCAGCACCTTCGCGACCGCCGCCGCGTCCACCGCGTCGTCGAAGTCGATGGTGCCGACGACGTTGGAGCGCTGCGCCGGGTCGGCGACGAACGGCGTGGTGTACGACGTCTTGTCGGCCCAGGTGTACAGGCGCGAGGCGGAGTCGGCCGTACGGGCGGTGGTCCAGGCCAGGCCGCCCTGGGCGTTCATCCAGTCGATCTGGTCGGCCAGCAGGAACAGCGTGGCGACAGCCGGGGTGTTGTACGTCTGGTCCTTCACCGAGTTGTCGATGGCGGTCGGCAGGCTGAAGAACTCGGGGACGAACCGGCCGCTCTCGGTGATCTCCGTCACCCGGGCCAGCGCCTTGGGCGAGAACAGCGCGATCCACAGGCCGCCGTCGGAGGCGAAGCTCTTCTGCGGGGCGAAGTAGTAGACGTCGAACTCCTCGGCGGAGACCGGCAGGCCGCCCGCGCCGCTGGTGGCGTCCACCAGGACGAGCGACTCGTCGCCGGCGACGCGCTTGATCGGCATGGCGACGCCGGTGGAGGTCTCGTTGTGGGTGAGCGCGTAGACGTCCACGCCCTCCTCGGCGACCGGCAGCGGGTGGCTGCCCGGCTCCGACTTGATCACCGAGGGATCGGCGAGCCAGGGGGCCTTCTTCGCGACCGTCGCGAACTTCGAGGAGAACTCCCCGAAGTGCAGGTGCTGCGACTTCTCCCGGATCAGCCCGAAGGCCGCGATGTCCCAGAACGCCGTGGTGCCGCCGTTGCCCAGCACGACCTCGTACCCCTCGGGGAGGGAGAACAGGTCGGTGAGCCCGGCGCGGACGCGGGCGACGAGGTTCTTCACCGGCTTCTGCCGGTGGGAGGTGCCCATGACCTTCGCCCCGGCGTCGGCGAGAGCGGCGAGCTGCTCGGGGCGTACCTTCGAGGGCCCGCAGCCGAAGCGGCCGTCGGCGGGCTTGATGTCAGCGGGAATCACGATGTCAGCCACGGCTTCCAGCCTAGTGAGACCCGCGGATGCTCTAGACCATGGTCCGGATGATGAGACGTCATGATCTCGTTTTGGGATCACGCGGCGCCCCGATGACGGACGACCGCCCCGGCGACAAAGCGACACGGCGACAGGGCGGTACGGCGACAGGGCGGTACGGCGACAGGGCGGCACGACGGCACGGAAACGGCCCGCCCCGGGCGGGGCGGACCGTCGACGGGTGCGCGGGCCGGGCCCGGCGGCCTCTCGGAGCTTTTCAGGCACGCCGCTGGGCCGGACCCGCGCGAGGGCTCAGACCTTGCCGACGACCTCGCCGGCGCCGGGCACCTCGTTGATCGAGCGCTGCTTCGGGCCCACGTAGTTCGCGCTGGGGCGGACCAGCCTGCCCGTGCGCTTCTGCTCGAGGATGTGGGCGGCCCAGCCGGCGGTCCGGGCGCAGGTGAACATCGAGGTGAACATGTTCGACGGCACCTCGGCGAAGTCGAGCACGACCGCGGCCCAGTACTCCACGTTGGTCGCGAGGACCCGGTCCGGCTTGCGGGCGTGCAGCTCCTCCAGCGCGGCGGTCTCCAGCGCGGCGGCGACCTCGTAGCGCGGCGCGCCCAGCTCCTTGGCCGTGCGACGCAGCACGCGGGCGCGCGGGTCCTCGGCCCGGTAGACCCGGTGGCCGAAGCCCATGAGCCGCTGGCCCTTGTCCAGCTCGCTCTGGACGTACTTGCGGGCGTCGCCCATCTTCTCGACGCCCTCGATCATGTGCAGCACGCGCGCCGGGGCGCCGCCGTGCAGCGGGCCCGACATCGCGCCGACCGCGCCCGACAGGGCGGCCGCCACGTCGGCGCCCGTGGAGGCGATGACGCGGGCGGTGAACGTCGAGGCGTTCATGCCGTGCTCCGCGGCCGACGTCCAGTACGCGTCGATGGCCTTCACGTGCTTCGGATCGGGCTCACCGCGCCAGCGGACCATGAACCGCTCGACGATGCTCTCGGCCTCGTCCACGCGCTTCTGCGGGACCATGGGCAGTCCCAGGCCGCGGGCCGACTGCGCGACGAACGACAGAGCGGTCACCGAGGCGCGTGCGAGATCGTCGCGGGCCTGGTCGTCGTCGATGTCGAGCAGCGGCTTGAAGCCGTAGGTGGGCGCCAGCATTGCCAGCGCACTCTGTACGTCTACTCGGATGTCGCCGGAATGGACGGGAACGGGGTACGGCTCCGCCGGGGGCAGCCCCGGCTGGAACGAGTTGTCGACGAGCAGGCCCCAGACGTGTCCATAGGAGACGTTGCCTACGAGCTCTTCGATGTCGACGCCCCGGTATCGCAGGGCGCCCCCTTCTTTGTCCGGTTCCGCGATCTCGGTCTCGAACGCCACCACGCCTTCGAGCCCGGGTTTGAAGTCGGACATTCTCGGCCGCCTCCCTCTCTTGTGAAGTCCAGAGCCTTGATGTCGAGATACCGGCGGGTCAATTTAACCCGCAGCGCCCGGCTGTCGCGTCCCCGGCCCTACCGAACGGGGTTGTCCCTGGTGGGGGCCACCGCTCGAGACGTATGCCGAGCACGCGAGAATACCTTTCCGTGGACAGCGCATCGCACCTCCCCGGGCTCCGGCACAGTTACGAAGGTGAGCCCCTGATCGAGTCCGGCATGGCGGCCGACCCGGTGACGCAGTTCGCGCTGTGGTTCGCGGACGCCGTCGCCGCGGGCCTGCCGGAACCGAACGCCATGGTCGTCGCCACCAGTTCCGCCGGTGGCCGTCCCTCCGCCCGCACCGTCCTCCTCAAGGGATTCGACGAGCGCGGTTTCGTCTTCTTCACCAACTACGAGTCTCGCAAGGGCCGCGACCTCGGTGAGAACCCGCGTGCCTGCCTGCTGTTCCCGTGGCATCCCATCAGGCGGCAGGTCCGCGTGGAGGGCTCCGTCGTACGGCTCCCGCGCGAGGACAGCGCCGCCTACTTCCACTCTCGCCCGTACGGCTCCCGCATCGGCGCGTGGGCCTCCCGCCAGTCGGCGGTGGTCGAGTCGAGGGAGCAGCTCGACGCCAGGTTCCGGGAGCTGGCCGCCCGCTGGCCGCAGGACCCGCCGCTGCCGGACTTCTGGGGCGGCTTCCGGGTGGTGCCCGCGGAGGTCGAGTTCTGGCAGGGCCAGACCGACCGCATGCACGACCGGCTCCGCTACCGGCGGACCGGCGCGTCCTGGACGCTGGAGCGCCTCGCCCCCTGAGATGCCGCACCTTGACCGATCAGAGCAGCCCGGTCGCGACCTTGAGGTCGGTGAGGAAGCCGGAGTAGGCCTCGTCCCGGTCGGGCGAGCGCAGGATCGCCGAGGGGTGGATCGTCGCCACGTAGTAGGCCCCCTCGCGCCGGGGGACCGGCTCCCCCCGGTGCCTGGTGACGCGGAAGTCCGGGCCCAGCAGGGCACGGGCGGCGGTGGCCCCCAGCACCACGGTCACCTCCGGGTCCACCAGGCGCATCTCGGTCTCCAGCCAGGGCCGGCAGGCGTTGATCTCTCCCACGGTGGGCTTCTGGTGGATCCGGCGTTTGCCGCGGGGCTCGTACTTGAAGTGCTTGACCGCGTTGGTCACGTACACCGCCTCGCGCTCGATGCCGGCCTCCTCGAGCGCCTTGTCGAGCAGGCGCCCCGCGGGCCCGACGAACGGCGCGCCCTCACGGTCCTCCTGGTCGCCCGGCTGCTCGCCGACCAGCATGAGACGCGCATCGGGAACGCCCTCGCCGAAGACCGTCTGAGTGGCGGCGCGGTAGAGATCGCAGCCCTCGCAGTGGCGCGCGGCCTCCCTGAGAGCGGGCAGGCTGATCTCCGCCGGAAGGAATCGCTGCGCTCCGCTGTTTCCCATCCTGGGTCGCTTCCCCAATAGGGTCGGCTGCGAACGCGGGGGAGGTCGTAGCATCGATTTACAAGGACTGGAGGAGCCTTGACCGCACACGGCCTGATCGACACGACGGAGATGTATCTCCGGACCATCTTCGAGCTCGAAGAGGAAGGCATCGTGCCGCTCCGCGCGCGCATCGCCGAGCGCCTGCAGCAGAGCGGCCCGACTGTCAGCCAGACGGTGGCGCGCATGGAGCGCGACGGCCTGGTCAAGGTTGAGGGGGACAGGCACCTCAGCATGACCGAGCTGGGCCGCACACTGGCCATCCGGGTCATGCGCAAGCACCGCCTCGCCGAGTGTCTGCTGACCCAGGTGATCGGCATGCCGTGGGAAGAGGTCCACATCGAGGCGTGCCGGTGGGAGCACGTCATGTCGGAGTCGGTGGAGACCCGGCTCGTGCACCTATTGCAGAACCCCCGGGTGTGCCCGCACGGCAACCCGATTCCGGGTCTCGACGAGCTGGGGGTGCCGCAGCCCGGTTCGACCGGAGATGAGATGGTGTCACCCATGGTGACCCTCGCGGGACAGGCCCCCGTGCCCGTTGTAGTGCGCCGAATCAGCGAACAAGTGCAAAGCGACCCGGCCCTGATGCTTAAACTCAAGCAAGTTGGGATACAACCCGGACGCGAGGTGACGCTCGCGGCGAGCGACAACGGTGTAACGGTGACAGCTGATGGTGAGGTGGGGACCACGACCGCGGATCTTCCGAGGGACGTCGCCTCACACGTTTTTGTCACCAGACGATGACGGAATGAGTTGTGCCTGGTTGAATCCCCTAGGGAGTCCTTTCATTTCTCGCGACCCAGCCTTCGCAGGAGCGCCCGTGCCCGGCATAGCGAACCCACCTCGTCAAGGGACGGTCGTGGCATGAGGCGATGGGGAGATCTGTCACAGGACGCCGACGACCACCTTTCCGCCGGGTCCGTTCTCGACCACGCGGAGATGGCCGTGGTCGTGACCGACCGCTTCAGCAACGTCCTGTACTGGAATCCCTTCGCCGAGCAGCTGTTCGGCCGCGTGGGCGCGTCTCCGGGCAAGGAGTCGCTGCTCACCCTGGGGATCACGGAGAAGGACCATCCGCTCGCGGCCGAACTGGCCAAGCACGTGCTGCGCGGCAACGTGTGGGAGGGCACGTTCGACGTGACCCGCGGCGACGGCACGATGATCTACGTGCGCGCGCAGGCCGTGCCGCTGCGGCACCCCTCCGGCTCGGTGAGCGGCATCGTGATAACCGCGCGCGAGGCGATGCGCAGCAACGAGCGTGAGAAGGACCGCTTCGGCCTGCTGGAGCGGATCGGCGAGCGGCTCGCCGGCTCCCTGTACGTCGAGGAGACGCTGGACCGGGTCGCCGAGATGCTCGTCCCGCAGTTCGCCGACCACTGCTTCATCGAGCTGGTCGAGGGCGACCGCCTGGTGCGCAAGGTCTCCACCCACGTGAACGGCTGGACGCCGCCGCCGGACACCTGGCGGCCGGTGGGCGCGGAGATCCGATACCCGCTGGGGCACTACGCCGAGAGCGCGCTGCGCCGCCAGGAGACGATCCTGGTCGAGGACTTCTCCCAGGTGAGCTACCCGGCTCCGAGTGAGGGCGCGGCCCGGCTGTGCGGCGAGATCGGGATGACCTCGGCCATCGTCGCCCCGCTGTGCGTGCGCGGCGAGACGCTCGGCCTGATGTACCTCGGCATGTCGAACCTCACGAACCGGCGCTCGCCCCACTACGACACCTTCGACCGTGACTTCGTCGGCGCCATCGCCACCCGCGTCGCGCTCGCCGTCGACAACGCGCTGCTGTTCGAAGAGGAGCGGCACACCGCGGAGTCGTTCCAGAAACACCTGCTCCCGCGCCAGTTGCCCACGCTCGATGGCCTGGAGATCGCCGTCCGCTACTACCCCGCCGCCCCGCTCGCCTCGCACGGCCAGGGCATCCAGACCCAGGTGGGCGGCGACTGGTACGACGTGATCCCGCTGTCGGCCGGTCGCGTCGGCATCGTGATCGGCGACGTCGAGGGCCGGGGGGCCAAGGCGGCGGCGGTCATGGGCCAGCTCAGGGCCGCGTTGCGGGCCTTCGCGCAGGACGACAAGCCGCCGGCCGACATCCTCGCCCGCCTGGACGAGTGGACCCGGGTGGTGGCCGCGCCCGAGCACGACGACTTCGGCGCCGACATCACCAACCCGCCGATCGTCACCTGCCAATACATGGTGTACGACGCGTGGTCGAGGCAGCTGTCGTTCGCCAACGCCGGGCACGCGCCGCCGCTGCTCATGGTGGACGGCGAGGTCAAGGACCTGGAGATCAACGAGGTCGGCCAGCCCCTGGGGGTGCGGGCCAAGGGCGTGCACGCCGACCTGGTCTACAAGGAGGAGACGAAGGAGCTGCCCCCCGGCGCGACCCTGCTCCTCTACACCGACGGCCTGGTCGACCGCAGGCCGCCGCGCGACTCCGCATCGAGCGCCCCGGACGACGACGAGGCGCTGGGCATCCTGCGCGAGAAGCTGGCCAAGGCGTCGGGGGAGTCCGTCGAGCGCATCGCCGACCTGGCCACGGTGGCCGTCCCCGGCGAGATCGACGACGACATGGCCATCCTCGTCGTCCGCGCGGCCGGCACGGAGCTGCAGTCCCAGGAGCGGACGTTCCCGGCTCAGCCGATCATGGTGAGCGAGGCGCGGCGCATGGCGTCCGAGGCCTTCGCCGGTTGGCAGGTGCCCGAGGAACGCGCGGAGCTGGCCTGCCTGCTCGTCTCCGAGGTCGTGACCAACGTGGTCCTGCACGCCGCCAGCGCCAGCGTGCCGCGCCGCGAGCTGGTGCTCGACGGGCCGCCGCTGCCGTTCGACGAGTCGTGGGACGTGCCGGGCTTCGAGGAGGAGATCGCGGGCGACAAGGAGTTCACCCTGCGGCTGCGCAGGGGCGCGGAGTCCGTCTGGGTCGAGGTCTTCGACCAGGATCTCCGCCTGCCCCGCATCCGCAGCGCGGGGGAGAACGACGAGGGCGGCCGCGGTCTCTACCTCGTCGACCAGCTGGCGCGACGCTGGGGCTCCCGCCCGACCCGCGAGGGCAAGGCCGTCTGGTTCGAGATCCCCATCGGCGGTCGTTAGGTCGTGCCGCACCCCCCGCGCAGGGGGGCGCGGCACGGTCAGTTCTTCTTCTGATCCAGGCAGCTGTATCCGTCCGGGCGTTCGGGTTCGAGCGTCACGTGCCGCAGCACGGTCGCCTCCATGGAGATGCGGAAGGTCTCCTGGTGCGCGCAGTCGTACAACGCGTACGTGCCCTCGCGTTCGCCGAGCAGCAGCACCTCGACACCGCCGCGCAGCACCTTGCCGCTCTCGCGGTCGTTGAGCACCACCCACTGGTCCTGGAAGCCCACCATGGACAGGAGCAGGCTGGCGGGCCTGCCCTTCTCGGCGACGGCGAGTGCGTCGCTCTCCATCTGTCCCATCAGCGCGAAGCCCAGCCCGATGCCGGTGAACGCCGCCACCACGATCTTCATGCCCGCGCGGCCGGTAGGCCGTCGCCGCAGCAGCCGGAACGGCACGAGGAAGGCCAGGGCGCCGATCAGCAGCGAGGTGATCACGACGCCGGCCAGCGACGCGCCCTCGCCCAGTCCGAGGTAGCCGAGGAAGCCCCAGTAGCTCGCCCCGCACCACAGCGCGCCGACGATCGCCGCGGCCCACGGGCGCACGCGTACGGCCTGGGCCAGGCGGAACAGGTGACCGAGGGTGGCCTTGTCGAGAAGCCATACGGCCGCCACGACGACGCCCGCGAGCAGCGCGCCGCCGATGATGAGCAGGATCAGCGTCCCCACCAGGCGACCGAACATCGTGGCCTGGTCGATGCCCGCCTGCTCGGGACTGATGTTGAAGATGCCGTAGACCTGCTGGATGCCGAGATAGAGCAGCGCGTAGAGGGCGATGCCGATCGGCACCACGACCGATCCGGCGCGTTCCAGCAGATCGACGACGCCCGCTTTCGTGTCCGGCTCCGGCGGATCGACGCCGGCTCTCGCGTCCGGCTCCGGCGGATCGACGCCGGCTCTCGTGCCCGCCTCCGGCAGGTCGGCGTGGCCGGTGTGCTCCTCCGGCTCGGTGATGGTCATCGTGTCTGTGCGTCCCGCCTGTGATCGTTGTGGCGCAACATGATTGCAGTCCAAAATGACGAGCACGCACCGGGTCCACCCGGATGGGACACCGGATGCGCATCGCGGGCGCCTGCGCTTCTTTCCGGCCGTGCGTGGTGCTTGACTCGTCGGTATGGAGCTCGCCCACGACCGCCGCGGCAGCGGGCCGCCGCTGGTCCTCCTCCACGGCATCGGCCACCACAGGCACGGCTGGCTGCCGGTTCTCGACCTGCTCGCCGAGCGGCACGACGTCATCGCGGTGGACCTGCCCGGTCACGGCGACTCCCCGCCGCTGCCGTACGGCACGCCGTACAACGTGGAGACGCTGGGACGGGCGGTGCGGGAGTTCTGGACCGGGCTCGGCCTGAGCCGGCCGCACGTCGCGGGCAACTCGCTGGGCGGCTACATCGCGCTCGACCTGGCGTCCTCCGCCGACGTCCGCACGGCCGTCGCGCTGTCTCCCGCAGGGTTCTGGTCCCGGATCGAGTACGCGTACGCACGGGCGGTGCTGCGCCTGCTGCGGCTGGGGGTGCGGGCGGACGGGCTGCCCGCGCTCGCGGCCGGCACGGACGAGGGCAAGGCGCTGGCCATGGGCCTGCTCGTGGCCCGTCCCGGGCGGTTGCCGGGTGCGGCCGTGCGTGCGGCGGCCGAGGCGCTGCGCGACTGCGCGGGGTTCGAGGAGACGCTGGACTCGCTGGCGTGGGTCGCGCCACCCGCGCCGCCCAAGGTGCCGGTCACGATCGCCTGGGGCGAGCGCGACCGGCTGCTGCCGCGCCGGCAGGCCGTACGGGCGGCCCGGTGGGCGGGACAGCGGGCGCTGCTGCTGCGGGGCTGCGGCCACCTGCCGATGAGCGACGACCCGGAACTGGTCGCCCGGGTGATCCTCGAACGCTGTGGCGATCCCCGCTGAGCCGTACTCCGATGCCGCTTGCGCCGACGGGCACGCGGCCGCGGGGAAACCCACGCATACTGATCGGTGTGGACACCGGACTCATCCTTCTGGTCTTCCTGGCGTTCCTGTTCGCGTGGCTGCTGAACAAGGTGCGCCGGTTCTTCCGGCTGGGCCCGGTGGCCTACGGGGGAGTGATGGTCGTGTTCGTGGTGGCCATGCTGCTGATCTGGGGGCAGCAGCGCGGCTGAGGCGGGGTCAGAAGCCGAACGACCGGCCGATGATCTCCTTCATGATCTCGGTCGTGCCGCCGTAGATCGTCTGCACGCGACTGTCGAGCCAGGCCTTCGCGACCGGATACTCCAGCATGTAGCCGTAGCCGCCGTGGAGCTGGACGCACCGGTCGACGACCTTGTTCTGCAGCTCCGTCGTCCACCACTTGGCCTTGGCCGCGTCCACCGCCGTCAGCTCCTTGGCGTTGAGCGCGCGCACGCACTTGTCCACGTAGTGGCGGGCGATCTCCACCTCGGTGGCGAGTTCGGCCAGCAGGAACCGGGTGTTCTGGAACTTGCCGATGCTGCGGCCGAAGGCCGTGCGGTTGCGGCAGTACTCGATCGTCTGCTCCAGCACCGTCTCCGCGGCGGCCACGGCCGCCACCGCGATCGACAGCCGCTCCTGCGGCAGGTTGTTCATGAGCTGGAAGAAGCCCTGGCCCTCCTCCTCGCCCAGGAGGTTGGCCACCGGCACCCGGACGTTCTCGAAGAACAGCTCGGCGGTGTCCTGCGCGTGCATGCCGACCTTCTCCAGGTTCCGGCCGCGGGTGAAGCCCTCCATGCCGCGCTCCACGACCAGCAGCGAGGTGCCGCGCGCGCCCGCCGAAGGATCGGTCTTGGTCACGACCACGACGAGGTCGGAGTTGATGCCGTTGGTGATGAAGGTCTTCTGCCCGTTCACCACGTAGTGGTCGCCCTCGCGGACGGCGGTGGTGCGGATGCCCTGCAGGTCGCTGCCGGCTCCCGGCTCGGTCATGCCGATGGCCGTGATCAGCTCGCCGGACGCGAAGCCGGGCAGCCAGCGCTGCTTCTGCTCGTCGTCGGTCAGGTCGACCAGGTACGGCGCCATGATGTCGTTGTGGAGGCCGAATCCGAGGCCGCTGGCGCCGACGCGGATGATCTCCTCGACGATCACGACGTTGTAGCGGAAGTCGGTGATCCCCGAGCCGCCGTACTCCTCGGGGACGGAGAAGCCGAACATGCCCAGCTCGCCCGCCTTCTTCCACACCTCGCGGGGGACGATGCCGTCCTTCTCCCACTGCGCGTGGTGGGGGACGACCTCGCGGGCCATGAACTCACGGACGGTCTCGCGGAAGAGGTCGTGCTCCTCGTCGAAGAGGTCTCGCCGCATCGGGTACGCCTTCCGGCTCAGGGTCTGTTGGCGGCACCAGAATACGATTCTGGTGCTCCCCGGGTCGATCCGCTGCAACTTGTACGGAGTGTCACAACTCCGAAACCATTGAGATAACGACCCCTTTGACCACTTCCGTACCCCCTAAGATCTACCTTCGGTTTGCTATAGGCCCGCCCGGACGGACCTGTGATCGGAGTATGCGGTGAAACGGTGGAGAGCTGGTCTCCCTAGGACCATGGCCGCTCTGGCCCTCGGCTTGGCAGGTACGGCGGCGATCGTCGTGCCGTCGGTAACGGCACAGGCCAATACCGCCAACCTTGTCGTGGACTACGAGTGCACCGGCGGCATCGCGGGCACGGGCTCGGGGATCGTCAAGCTGCGGACGAAGCTCACCGTCCCCACGACGCTGAACGTCGGCGATCCGCTGAACGTCGCGTGGAGCCTCAACTACCAGGACGGGACCCGCTTCGGAGCGCCCGCGTACATGCCCAACGGCGGCCGGATCGACGTGACCGGGCGGGTCAACCTCAGCGGTGGCTGGATCGGCCAGCTCCTGCCGAAGGGAACCGTGGACCAGGCGGGGCCGTTCGACAAGGGCACTCCGCTCAAGCTGCCCGCGGGCATCTCGGACTTCGGCCACACCGACCGCGAGGGCACCGTCACGATCCGGCCCGGCAAGCTGTCGATCGACTTCCGGCCGGCGGCCTCCGAGGTCATGGTCAACGACGACGACCCGGCGATCACCTACAGCGACGGCTGGGAGAACCTCGAAGGACAGCCGACCGAGGACAACGACCACCACCTGGACCTGCACCGGACCACGGCCAAGGACGCCTGGGCGTCGTACACCTTCACCGGCACCGGAATCGAGTACGTCGCGCAGAGGGATCGGCGTGCCGGACCGATGGACATCGCCATCGACGGTCAGCCGGCGACGCCGCCGAGGGTCGACCCCTCGCGGAACGCCGACGGCACGCTGGTCAACGACGCCAACAAGGGCGGGCAGACCCTGTGGCGGTTCCGCGGCCTGAACTACGGCCAGCACACCATCACGATCAAGAACGTCGAGGACGGCAAGTGGGGCCAGCTCGACGCGTTCCGCGTGATCACCCGGGATCTGGTCAACCCGCCGAAGCCGTACCGCGCCGAGTGCGAGATCGTCAGCAACCCGGTCGCGGTGCAGGTGACGATCGGCGGCGGTAGCGAGAACCCGGCCAGCCCGTCGCCGGACAGCTCGCCCGACGCGTCTCCCGACGCGTCGCCGGACACCTCGGCCAGCCCTTCGGGGAGCGTCTCGCCGAGTGGTTCGCCGAGCGCTTCGCCGAGCCCGTCCGGCTCGCCGTCGCCCGGTGGCGGAAACGAGTCTCCGTCTCCGTCGCCGTCGCCTTCCGCGAGCAGGAGCCCGAACCTGTCGGCGACGCAGAACTACGTCGTGGCGGTGCTCCCGCAGGGCAGTCCCTCGCCGACGGCGACGAAGACGGTGACACTGACCGCGACGCCGTCCGTGGCCCAGGTGGCGGTCACGCCGCAGGGCGGCGCGCAGACCGGTGAGGCTCCGGAGCGGATGGCCGCTTCGGGAGTGCTGCTGATCGGCTCGGGTGGTGCGCTGTTGCTGATCGGCATGCTGAGCGGCGTGGCGATGCTGCGGCGCAGGGCGGCGCACGCGGGCGAGCGGAGCTGAGGAGGATGACGATGAACGGAACTCCCGACGGCGGCTCCGCTCCCGTCCCGGACGGGACGGCGGGCGACGCCGGGAAAGCGCGTAAGCCGCTGCCCCAGCCGGTCCTCGCGACTCTGCTCGTGGCCGGGTCGTTCGGCGGCATCGCGGCCGTGATGGCCGGCGTGCTCGTCGCGCTCAGCCCCTCTGAGCCGCAGGAGACCGGACCGATCCCGGGGCAGGTGCACGTCCGGGACGCGGGCAGTGTGGCCTTGCTGCCGCCGACCGTGGGCCCGGGCGGGCCGGGCGTGCCGCTGACGGCGGCGGACCCCACCGCGCCGCCGCCGCTTCCCGCGATCAAGCCGATCGCCCCGCTGACCTTCACGAGCGCCGCCTCGTCGTCCTCGACGCCGCTGTCGTCCTCGTCGTCGTCCGCCACGAAGACGACGACGACCAAGAAGGCCGCCGGCAGGCCGCTCAAGATCAGCATTCCGGCGATCGGCGTGAAGGCCACCGTCGGGTCGGTGGGTGTGGACAAGGCCGGCGTCATCCAGACGCCTCCGCTCAGCAAGCCGAACCTCACCGGCTGGTACCGCCTCGGGCCGGCCCCCGGCGACCAGGGCCCGGCGGTCATCCTCGGGCACGTGAACACCCGCAAGGGCGCCGCCGTCTTCAGCCGGCTGCGCGAACTCAAGCGCGGCAACAAGATCGCCGTCATGCGTGCGGACGGCAAGATGGCGGTCTTCACAGTGGACGGGATCGAGCAGGTCAGCAAGTCGACGTTCCCGACCAAGCGGGTCTACGGCAACACGATCACGTCCTCGCTGCGGCTGATCACCTGCGGCGGTGTCTACAACGCCAAGCAGCACCACTACACCGACAACATCATCGTCTACGCGACGCTGACGCAGACCAAGGGCAAGTGACCCGCGAGGTGGCCGGTTCACGCCGGCCACCTCTTCGCCCTTCCGCTTCGCCCTCCCGCGCCTCGTGTCCGTGCGGACCGTGCGGCCGGTGCCGTACGGCCGTCCGCGCCGGGCTCACGGCCCGCCCACCGTGTGGGAGGGCGATGAACATTTCCTGAGAGTTTCCTGACATCGCGCTCTCCCGGTTATGCCGATGGTCAACTACTGGGAAACTGTTGACCACGTTGTACGCGACTGTGGTGGCAGGAGAGACGTCGTGCCCGACCCCAGTGCCCGGCGCAGGAGCGCCCGGCGTCGCATCGCGGCCCGGTCGGCGGCGGGAGTGACGGCCGCACTGGCCCTGATGACCTGGCCGGCGCTCGCGGCGAGCGAACCCACGACCGTGCTGTATTCCTGCACCACGGTGGGCGGCGCCCCCGCGACCTACCCCGTGAGCGTGGCTCTGGTCGCGCCGGCCGATCCGGTGGTGAACAGCGCGGCGGTCGTGACCTGGCGGATCGCTCCCGCCTCCCCGTCGGACGGGCAGAGCGCGCTGGTGGCGCCCGCGACGGGCATCGCGTCGAATGACGTCGTGGTCGCGGAGGGCGTCATGGAGGCGACCGGCGCTCCCGTCGTGAGCGAGTCCGGTGCTTCCGGCGAGTCGCCGACTCCCAGCCCGTCCGCCTCGGCCACGCCGTCGCCCGCCGTCTCGCCCGCCGTCTCGCCCTCCGCCTCACCCACTCCTTCTCCCTCGCCTTCCGCGTCCCCGACGCCGTCCCCGAGTGCGACGCCGTCCCCGAGTGCGACGCCGTCCCCGAGCGCGACGCCGTCCCCGAACGCGACGCCGTCCCCGAACGCTGCGGCCGTCACACTGAGCCCGTCCGCGTCCACGGCCGTGCAGACGTCCCTCACGCCGTCGGCCACGCTGTCGCCGATCCCCGACCTGCTCGTCACGCTGACCCCGACGGCGGAGGGCACAGTGGGAGTCGCGGCCGGGGGCTTCACACTGAGCCTGCTGCCGGCCGGGAGCACCACCGGCGCGGGGGAGGCGCTCTACAGGTGCACGCTGCCGGACCCCGCGACCCGCGCGTCGCTCGCGTTCGTGGTCTCCGCCTCGTCATCCGATCCGTCGGGCACGACGCCCTCCGACGGCGAGGACGGCACGAACGCCTCGCCCTCCCCCGACGGGACGACGACGTCCCCGGCCGCCGCGACGGCGACCACCACGGTCTCGTCCACCACCACCGTCTCGGCCACCACCACGGCGACGGTCAGGGCGACCACCACCGTGTCGGCCACCGTCACCGCGACGGTGTCCCGTACGACGACCAAGCAGGTCAGGACGACGCCGCTCGGTGGCGCGCAGACGGGTGGCGGCGGCGACGCGGGCCCGGACGCCCGGCTCGTGGTGCTCACCGGTGTGGCGCTGATGGCCGCCGCCGCGGCCGGAGGACTGCTGCTGCGACGCTTCGGCCCGAACCCCGGCTCGTACGGCCGGCATTAGCGTCCGCCTGACGCGGACATGGTCCGAACGAGAGAATGTTTAGGCAATTGGAGGCGGTCTTGGGGTTTTTGTCCGTAAGATCTCTACCTGACCGTGACCGTATGCTGGCATGCTGGTACGCCTGTTGACTGCGAGCATCGAAGTGGAGAGAAGTCAGTGCTGAAGTCAAAGGCGCGCGGCCGTGTCGCCGGGAGGGTCGCCGCGGCCGGAGTGGTCAGCGCGGGCCTTCTCCTGGGCCTGACCGCGCTCGGCGCGCACGCCGACACGAAGACCGTGACGTACACCTGCACCCCGTCGACCAGCGGGGGCACGCCCGTCACGCACGATTTCACCGTGGCGCTCACCTCGACGGGGACCGGCACCCAATACACCGCGACCCTGAACATCCAGCCGCTGAACACCAACAATCAGCCGCTTCTCGCGCCGGTGGCGATCGCCGCCGGCGGCGCCCTCCAGATGCAGCCGAGCGTGCTGGCCTCGGCGCTGCCCGCGGGTGCGACCGCCGGCGTGTCCACGCCCACGCCGACCGTCGCCGTGAACCCGGCCGTGACGGCCTCGGGCTCGTTGCCTCCGCTTCCGGTGGCGACGCTGACCGTCACACCGTCGGCCGGGGCCACCTCCGTCACTCTGACGGCGAAGGACTTCAAGATCAATATGATCGCGCCCGCCGGCACGGGCTCGACCACCACGACGCCCACCACGCTCTACAACTGCGTCATCGCGGCGACGGGCGCCAATACGATGCCCGCGGCGGTGACCATGGCGGTGACGAGCCCCTCGGCGTCCCCCAGCGCGAGCCCGAGCGCGAGCCCCAGCGCCAGCCCTTCCGCGAGCGCCTCACCGTCGCCGCGCAACACCCGGACGGTGTACGAGACCGTCTTCGCGTCGCCCACGCCGTCCAAGAGGAAGACGACGAAGTCCGCCCAGATCGAGAACACGCCCGGGGGCGGCGCGGCCACCGGCGGTGGCGGCGACGCGGGCCCCGACGCCCGTCTCTTCGTCCTCACCGGCACCGCGCTGATGCTGGCGGCGGCGGGCGGCGGCCTCGTGCTCCGGACCCGGCGCCGACCGGTGCGGCACTAGGACGAGTCCATGACCACCCCGCCTCCTGGACAGTACCCGCCGGGCCAGCCGTACGGCATGCCTCCCGGGCCGGGCGGGCAGGGCTACCCGCAGCCGGTTTACGGCCAGCCGGTCTTCCAGCCGGTCATGCTGCCCCAGATGCAGCCCGCGCAGCCGGCGCCCCCGCCGCCCGAGGAGAAGCCGCCCGGCGACGGCGCGCAGGCCATCCGGCGGTTGCTGATCACGGCGGCCGTCGTGGGCCTGGTCGTCGTGATCGTGGGTGTCGTGATCATGGTGAACAACCCCGACCAGTACGCCGCGCCGTCCCGGCAGACGCTGAAGCTCGCGGCCCCGCAGAACGGGCTCGCGCCCTCTGTGGGGCCGGGCGGCGGGCAACCGCTGACGCAGGCGGTCGCCGACGCGCCGCCGCCGGTCCCGAACATCCCGGCGGTTCCGGCGATGCAGCCGTCCACGCCCAAGCGCCTGGTCATCCCCAAGCTCGGCGTGAACGCGCCGATCAAGTCGGTCGGTCTGGACCGCGCCGGCGCGATCCAGACGCCCCCGATCGGCAACCCGAACCTGGTCGGCTGGTATCGCGGCGGCCCGACGGCGGGTGAGGCGGGCCCGGCCGTCATGCTCGGCCACAAGGACACCAACACGCGCAGCGCCGTCTTCACCCGCCTGCACGAGCTGGCGTACGGCGACAAGATCGAGGTGTACCGCCTCGACGGAACCGTGGCCATCTTCACCGTGGGCGGCATCGAGCAGGCGAACAAGCAGACGTTCCCCACCAGCCGGGTGTACGGCCACGCCGACAACGCCGAGCTCAGGCTGATCACCTGCGGTGGCAGCTACAACCGGTCGACCGGTCACTATGTCGACAACGTCATCGTCTACGCCACGATGACCGGCACGCGGCTGGCGAAGTCGAAGTCCTGAGCGGGGCAGCTCGCCGGAAGGACTCGTGATCGGCGGCCGTCGGGGCTATGGTCTCTTCGACCGATCATGAGGAGGGCCTGTGGGCTGGTTCTCGAAAGTCCTGCTCCCCGGCCGGCTGCGCACGGGACCCACGGCGCTGCTGCCCGCTCGGCCGGACCAGAAGACACTGCTGGCCGTCGCGCAACTCGCCGACCCCGAGGCGACGACCGACGGCGACGACATCATCGCGGGCGGATCGCGCATCCAGCCGCCCATCGAGCTGACCGGAGACATCCTCGCCAAGCTCGGCGTGCCCGACTCCGACAGGCTCTGGGCCTGCCGGGTCGCCGCCGAGGGGCCGTTGCCCGTCGACTTCTTCGACAAGAGCCTGGCCGAGGGCATCGCGTACCGTCTGGGCGGCTGGTCGCTCTGCCAGGGCGAGCCGCTCGATCCCGCGGAGGACGGCGGAGACCCGCTGGTCTACCTGCCGGACGTGCCGGAACCCGAGGAGATCCTGCCGGTTCTGGGCGGGCTGCTGGGCCTCGTCGAGGCCGTGGACGCCGAGCGGTGGCCCGAGGGCGAACTCGTCGACGGCATCGTCCACGTCCCCGTCCGCCGCGGCAGGGTGGCCGACGTCTACGCGGGTGACGCGCTCGTCCTCACCGTCGAGGAGGGGCACCGCATCCCGCCCGCCGCCCGCACGCGCTGGCCGTACCTCACGGAGATCGCCGTCGCGCGGGTCTCACCGGGCGGCCGTACGGGGAAGACGGACGCCGACATCGAGGACGCCGACACGGAGGACGCCACCATCGAGGACGCCACCATCGAGGACGCTCACGCCGAGGGCGTCGTGGACGGGGAAGCGGTGCGTGAGGACGACGCACGGGCGGATCTGGTCCGGCGGGCGGCCGTCGCGGTGACGCTCGCGAACGGGCTCCGGGGGATCGCGGCCGACAGCCGCGGATTCCAGCTGGCCGAGCCCGCCGACGTGCTCCCCGGGCGGTACGCCTGAGCCCTGCCCGCACACCGTGCCCGTACCGTCGCCTGCCCCGACGAAAGTTCTGATGTAACCTCTCACTAACCGAACATTGCTCGGTTTCTTATGGAGGCACTGTGGCAGAGGCGTACATCGTCGGGGCGGTCCGCTCGCCGGTCGGCAAGAAGAAGGGCGGGCTCTCCACGGTCCACCCGGTCGACCTGGCCGCCCACACTCTCTCCGCGCTCGTGGAGCGCACCGGCGTCGACCCCGCCGCCGTGGACGACGTGATCATGGGCTGCGTGATGCAGTTCGGCCCGCAGTCCATGGACATCGCGCGCAACGCGTGGCTCAGCGCGGGCCTCCCGGAGACCGTGGCCGGAGTCACCATCGACCGGCAGTGCGGCTCGTCGCAGCAGGCGATCCACTTCGCCGCGCAGGGAGTGCTGTCGGGCACGCAGGACCTCGTCGTGGCGGCCGGCGTCGAGTCGATGTCCATCGTCCCGATGGGATCGAGCATCACGGCGGCGCTGGAGAAGGGCATGCCGTTCCCGTTCGGCGACAAGTGGGTCGAGCGGTACGGCAAGCAGGAGATCTCCCAGTTCCGCGGTGCGGAGCTGATGTGTGAGAAGTGGGGCTTCAGCCGGCAGGACCTGGAGGTCTTCGCCTACGAGAGCCACCAGCGGGCCGCGAAGGCGATCGCCAACGGCCACTTCAAGGAGCAGATCGCCCCCGTCAACGGCGTGAGCGACGACGAGGGCCCGCGGCCCGACACCACGCTCGAGAAGATGGCCGAGCTCAAGACCCTGCGTGAGGGCGGCCGGATCACCGCGGCCACCTCCTCGCAGATCTCCGACGGCTCCGGCGCGCTGCTCATCGCCTCGGAGCAGGCGGTGCGCGACCACGGCCTGACCCCGCGCGCCCGGATCGTCACGCTGACGCTGGTCGGCGACGATCCCGTCTACATGCTGACGGCGCCGATCCCGGCCACCCGGAAGGCACTGGCCAAGGCCGGGCTCTCGATCGAGGACATCGACGTCATCGAGATCAACGAGGCGTTCGCCCCGGTTCCGCTGGCCTGGCTCAAGGAGCTCGGGGCCGACCCGGCCCGGACCAACCCCAACGGCGGTGCGATCGCGCTGGGGCACCCGCTGGGCGGCACCGGCGCGATCCTCATGACCAAGCTGCTGCACGAGCTGGAGCGCACCGGCGGGCGGTACGGCCTGCAGACGATGTGCGAGGGCGGCGGCCAGGCCAACGTCACGATCATCGAGCGCCTCTGACGCTCACGGCGAAGGGCACCCCGGTCGAGCGCTCGGGTGCCCTTTCCGTGTCCGGACGGAACTATTTGGCCCTCGGCAGCCGCCGCGGTGGCCGTACCGGCCGCATGGGCGGGGCCGGGATCTGCCGCGGCGGCGGCGGGAAGGAACGCTGGGGCTGCGGCGTGCGCGGGTTCTGCTGCTTGCCGCCCTTGCTGGACGCGCGAGTACGCATACGGGATCTCCTTGTACGTCGGGAACGCGGCACCGAGGTGCCGACACTCAGCTGCCGCGTCGGTTGGACAGGGCCGGAAAGCTGAGCGGATCAGCGGCTCAGAGGCTGATCAGCGGTCGCCGTAGAAAATCCACATGCGGGTGACAGTAACAAGCTCCCGCATCGCCGGACAAAGGGTTTTTGGGCCCCCAAACCGTGCAAGTGGCCTCCAAGTCGGCCACCAGATCTCGCCAAGTGGGTTCGTGTGTACTCGAACACGTCAAACAAACGTCCCCTGTACAGGAGATACCAGTGAAGTCGCTCAAGCGCGCCGCGGCCGTTCTCGCCACCACCGCCGTCGCCGTCACCACCTTCGGCGTCCTGTCCGCCCCGGCGCACGCCCAGAAGCCCGATGGCTGGTACCGCTGCTACGTCTCGGGCTACGGCTGGATGTACTGCCTCGACGTGTGAGCCTGACCGGCCTAGTGACACGGCCCCGCCCCCGCATGCCGGGGGCGGGGCCGTGCCGTTCCCGTCAGCCGATGTGCCGGTGGACGTCCTCGAACATCGACGGCCCGGTGCGCTGCGGGGCGATCCACGGGCCCTCCATCGACGGGTCGACGATGCCCTCCTCCAGGAACGTGTACCGCCCGTCGAGCACCCGGCGGGCCAGCCGCACGTCGCGGGCGTCGGTGTTGTCCCACAGCCGGTCGAACAGCGCCTCGGCCCGCTGCCTGGCCTGGTGACAGAAGGTGTCCGCGAGCTCGTACGGCTTGCGCCCGAACTCGGCCGACTCCTCCTGGGCGCGCACGCAGACCGCGGTGATGGCGAACAGTTCGGCGCCGATGTCGACGATCCGTGACAGGAACCCCTGCTTGTGCTCCAGCCGCGCCTGCCAGCGGGACATGCCGTAGAACGTCGACCTGGCGAGCTTGCGGCTGGTCCGCTCGACGTACCGCAGATGCTGGGCCAGCGGGCCGAACTCGGCGTACGACGTGGGCACCTGGCCGGGCCCGGTCACCAGGCTCGGCAGCCACCTGGCGTAGAAGGCACCGGCCCGGGTGGCCGCCCGCCCCTTGGCCCGCAGGCCGGCCTGCGGATCGACGAGCTCGCCCGCGACCGACAGATGCGCGTCCACCGCCTCGCGGGCGATGAGCAGGTGCATGATCTCGGTCGAGCCCTCGAAGATGCGGTTGATCCGCATGTCGCGCAGCATCTGCTCGACCGGCACGCCGCGCTCGCCGCGGGCGTGCAGCGACTCGGCGGTCTCGTAACCGCGCCCGCCTCTCATCTGCACGAGCTCGTCCATCAGCCGCCAGGCCATCTCCGAGCCGTACAACTTGGCCAGCGCGGCCTCGATGCGGATGTCGTTGCGCTCGTCGTCGGCCATCCGGCCGGCGAGGTCCACCACCGACTCCAGCGCGTACGTGGTGGCGGCGATGAAGGCGACCTTGCGGGCCACGGCCTCGTGCTGGCCGACCGGCCGGCCCCACTGGACCCGCTCGCGCCCCCACTCACGGGCGATCTTCGTCGCCCACTTCGCCGCGCCGACGCAGGTGGCGGGCAGTGAGAGACGCCCGGTGTTGAGCGTGGTCAAGGCGATCTTCAGGCCCTGGCCCTCGCGGCCGATCAGGTTCTCCACCGGCACGCGCACCTGGTGGAAGCGGGTGACGCCGTTCTCGATCCCGCGCAGGCCCATGAACTGATTGCGGTGCTCGACGGTGATGCCGGGAGAGTCGGCCTCGACCACGAAGGCCGAGATTTTCGCACCGGTCCTGGCCATCACGACCAGCAGGTCGGCCACCACGCCGTTGGTCGTCCACAGCTTGACGCCGTTGATGACGTACGCGTCGCCGTCGCGTACGGCGATCGTCGACAGCCGGGCGGGGTCGGACCCGACGTCCGGCTCGGTCAGCAGGAACGCCGAGATCTCGCCACGGGCGCAGCGGGGCAGGAACCGGCGCTTCTGCTCGGGGGTGCCGAACAGCCGCAGCGGCTGCGGGACCCCGATGGACTGGTGGGCCGACAGCAGCGCGCTGAGCGCGGGGGAGCACGACGTCACGAGTTCCAGTGCGCGGCAGTAGTACAGGTGGCTCAGGCCCAGCCCGCCGTACTCCTCCTCGATGGTCATGCCGAACGCGCCGATCGCCGCAAGGCCCTTGATCACTTCGTCGGGGATCACGGCGGTGCGCTCGATGAGCGCGGGGTCGACCTTCTCCTGCAGGAACCCCCGCAGGGCGCGCAGGAAGTCGTCCCCCTTCTTGATCTCTTCTTCGGTCAGGCGGGGTGCGGGATGCACGAGGTCCAACCGGAAGTTCCCGAGGAAGAGCTGCCTGCCGAAGCTCGGGCGGGTCCATTCCGTCTCGCGCGCCTGCTCGGCAACCTCCCTGGCCTTGGCGTAATCGGTCGTCATCCTCGACCTCCTCGGCGGTGAAGCGAGCTGTACCCGTTACCTACCCGCCAGTAGCCTCTTGCACCGCAGGGAGCCCGATGTGTACGGCGGTTCCCCCGCCGGGAGAGGAGTCGATCCGGCACCGCCCGCCGTGCGCCTCCACGATGGCCTTCACGATCGACAGGCCGAGCCCCGCTCCGCCGGACAGGTGGTCCTCCCCCCGCTGGAACCGGTCGAAGGCGCGTTCCGCCTGTTCCGGGCTCATCCCCGGGCCGCTGTCGCGCACCTCGATCGTCACCGAGTCCCCGGCGCGCACGAGCCGTACGGTGGCCGTCGTGCCCTCGGGGGTGTGCGCCCGCACGTTGCCGAGCAGGTTGACGAGCACCTGGCGGACCCTGGCCTCGTCCACCGTCGCGACCAGGGAGATCGGGGCCTCCACCGTCACGGGATAGGCGGGATCGAGGGCGGCCGAGTCGGCGGCCACCTCGCGGGCCATCTCGGCCAGGTCGGTCTCGCTCAGCGCGAGCGCGGCGCCCCGGTCGAGGCGCGCGAGCTCCAGCATCTCGCCCACCAGGCGGCCCATGCGGTCGGCCTCGGCCTCGATCCGGCCCATGATCTTGGGCAGGTCCTCGGGCGGGATCGCCCCGGCCCGGTAGAGCTCCGCGTAGCCCGAGATGGTCGACAGGGGAGTGCGCAGCTCGTGGGAGGCGTCGGCGGCGAACCGGCGCACGCGGTCCTCCGACGCCTGGCGGTCGCGGAAGGCGCCGGCGATGCGGTCGAGCATGAGGTTGATCGCCGCGCCGAGCCTGCCGACCTCGGACGGCCCCTCCGGCATCCGGGCCGACAGGTCGCCCCGCTCGGCCACGAGATGCGCGGTCCGCGCCATCTTGCCCAGGGGCGCCAGGCCGCCGGCGATCAGCAGCCGGCCGCCCGCAGCCAGCAGCAGGATCAGCGCCCCGCCGGTCGCCAGTTCGCTGATCAAAAGGTGGCGCACCGGATCGTCGACCGCGTCCAGGGGCACCGCGACCACCACCAGCCGCAGGCCGCTCGGCGACATCGCCGCGGCCGCGATCAGGTCGTGGCCGCCGCTCGGGTCGAGGTCGAAGGTGCGGCCCTGCGCCGCGTACGCCAGCAGGTTGTCCTTGCCGAGCCTCTCGGCCAGATCCGGCACGGCCGCGGCGTCGGCGGCGTCGCCGCTCACCAGGCGGGCCCGGCCCTCCGTGAGGTCGTAGGCGGCGACGGCGTAGGTGGAGCCGGTCAGCGCCTGCGCGAGCGGGTCTCCCACGACCACCCGGCGTGCGGCGGTGACGGTCGCCGCCACCACCTGCCCCTCCAGACGCGTACGCAGGTGCCCGCGCAGGACGACGACGCTGACGAAGGAGAGCACGACGAGCAGGACCGCGCTCACCCCGAGCAGCCCGGCGAGCAGGCGCGTCCTGAGCGACATCACGGGTCCGTCACATGTCCTGCGGCGGGCGGAGCGCGTATCCGATGCCGCGCTGGGTGTGGATCAGCGGCGGACCGAGCGGGTCGAGCTTGCGGCGCAGGTAGGAGATGTAGGTCTCCAGCACCTGGGAGCTGCCGCCGTAGCCCCAGACCTCCTCGAGCAGGCGCCGCTTGGTGAGCACCAGACCGGCGTTCGCCATCAGAAAGGCCAGCAGGCGGAACTCGGTCGGCGACAGGTCCACCGGGACGCCGCCGCGCCGCACCTCCCAGCGCGCCTCGTCGAGCTCCAGGTCCGCGACCCGGAGGATCGGCCCGTGCGCCCGCTCGGCCGCCTCCGGCACGCTCGTACGGCGCAGCACGGCGCGGATCCGCGCGACCAGCGCCTCGACCGAGAAGGGCTTGGTGACGTAGTCGTCGCCACCGAGGGTCAGCCCGCGTACGGTGTCGGCGACCGCGTCGCGGGCGGTGAGGAAGATCACAGGAGGATGCACGCCGCCGGCCCGGATCCGCCGGCACACCTCGAAGCCGTCGATGTCGGGGAGCATGACGTCGAGGACGACCAGGTCGGGCTGGTCCTTCATGACCTCGCCGAGCGCCGCGGCCCCGGAGCCCACGGCCGTCACCCGGAAGCCGTGGAATCTGAGGGCGACTTCCACGATGTCCCGGATGTTCGGCTCGTCCTCGACGACGAGGATCCTGGTTTCACTCATGCGGGACCCATTGTGCAGGCAGGAAGCATATGTCGCACAATTCGGGTCTGCGGCTCCGGCAGCCGGGCGCCCTGCTACTTGGCGCCCCGCCACTCGGGTGCGCTGCTGCTTGGGAACCCCGCCACTCGGGTGTGCTGCTGCTTGGGGACCCTGCTACTTGGGGACCCTGGCGACGCAGAACACGGTCTGGCCGAACGGCGGGCGGACGAACCGCTCGATGAGCCGGGTCATCGGCACGACGGTCCGGTCGTAGATCTTCACGAGCCGGGGGTCGGGGTAGCCCACGCCGCCCCGCCGCACGGCCGCCCACCAGGCGATGCCGCCGAGGAAGTTGATCGGCTTGAGCACCTGTACGTCGAGGCCGGCCGCGGTGACCGTCTTGCGCAGCGTGGCGGGGGTGTAGCGGGTGACGTGCCCCACCTTGCGGTCGAAGTCCCCGTAGAGCTGCATGTAGCCGGGCACCCAGATGACGATCCGGCCGCCGGGGGCGGTCACCCTGGCCAGCGAGCGCAGCGCCTCGACGTCCTCCTCGATGTGCTCCAGGACGTTCATCATGACGACGGTGTCGACCGGCTCGGCCAGCGGGATGTCGGTCGGCAGGCCGAACTGGAGCACCGACACGTCGTCGCGGTCCTCGAACCTCTTGCGCAGTTGCTCGACGCAGTAGGGATCGAAGTCGCTCACCACGAGCCTGTCCAGGCGCGGCAGGAACTGCTCGGCGAAGTGCCCGAGACCCGAGCCGATCTCCAGCAGCGACCGCCCGACGTGCGGCGCGACCATGTCGAACTCGTACTGCCGGTAGTTCTTGGCCTCGTCGCCGCCGAGGTGGTTCTCCAGAGCCTCGTCCCCGGCCGCCGGCTGGACTACTCGGTCATACCCAGACATAGGATCCTCGATCTGCACGCTGACGGTCTTGGAAAGTGTAGTGCCCGCCCCATCGGCGGGTGTCCGCTTCGCCGCAGGGGCCGCCCGCGGGCTGCCGACGGCGTCGTGGACGGCGCTGTGGACGGGATGCCCCGCTGCTCGTAGGCTTCACCTCCGTCCGCCGATCCGCCCCGATCCCCCTTGTATGGACGACGACGAGGCAGTGACCCGTGCCCTGGCCGGTGACCTTGACGCCTACGAGGTGCTGGTCACCCGGTACAGCGCGGTCGCCCACCGTACGGCGAGCCTGCTGGGCGCGGCCGACGAGGCGGAGGACGTCGTCCAGGAGGCGTTCGTCAAGGCGTTCCGCCACCTGAAGGGCTTCCGCCGGGGCTCGTCCTTCCGCCCCTGGCTGCTGCGCATCGTGGCCAACGAGACCCACGACCTCACCCGGTCGCGCGGCCGCCGCTCCGACCTCGCCCTGCGGCTCGGCCGCGAGCGGGAGCCGTACGGACCGGAGGACCCGCAGAGCGCGGCCGTGGACGCGGACGGCAGGTCCCGCCTGCTGGAGGCGGTACGCGCGCTGCCCCACGGGGAACGCGAAGCCGTGGTCTGCCGGTATTTCCTGCAGTTGTCGGAGGCGGAGACGGCCGAGGTCCTCGGCGTACGGCTCGGCACGGTGAAGTCGCGGACGTTCCGGGCCCTGCGGCGCCTGCGGGAGGAGGTGGGCCGTGAGTGATGACGACGGGCCGGAGCCGCTCGAGGCGCGCCTGCGGGCTCTCGGCGCGGACCTGACCGCGCCCGCCCCGCCCCCCGCCGACGTGGCCCGCGCCGTACGCGCCCGGCTGCGGGACGACGGCGCCGAGGACGAGCGGGCGTGGCGCCCGGATCGGCGTCGGCCCGATCGGTGGCGGCCCGATCGGTGGCGGCGCGATTGGTGGCGGCGCGATTGGTGGCGGCCCGATCGGTGGCGGCGCGATTGGTGGCGGCGCGATTGGTGGCGGCCCGATTGGTGGCGGCGCGGCCGGCGGCCGTCGCCGCGGGTGGCGGCGGCGTCGGTGGCGGTCCTGATGGCCGTGCTGCTCGGGGCCACCCCGCAGGGCCGGGCCGCGGTGGTGTCGGTGCTGCGCTTCGCGGGCGTGGACATCCACGTCGGCCGCCCGGGGCCGCTGCCCACGGGAGTGCCGAGCCCGCTGCCCGGCGAGCGCCGGGTGACGCTGGAGGAGGCGCGGCGGACCGCGCGGTTCCCCCTCGCCGTGCCGTCCGCGCTCGGCGCCCCCGCCGACGTGCGGCTCGCCGACGGCGGACGGGTGGTGACGCTGCTGTGGCCGGGTGTCCGGCTCGACGAGTTCGACGGGACGCTCAGCGTCGTCTGGCACAAGGAACTCGGCGAGCCGTTTCCCGAGCAGGTGGACGCCGTCCGCGGCTGGTGGATCCGCCAGCCCCACGGCGTGTCGTACGTGCCGTTCGGCGGCGCGCCGCGTGAGGAGCGGGTGGCCGGGCCGACGCTCGTCTGGCAGCACGGGCTGGTCGGCATGCGGCTGGAGGGGCCGGACCGCGCCGAGGCCGTACGGATCGCCTCCTCGGTCCGATGAACCGGACGATCACTCGGGGGAGGCGAGCCAGCCGTCGATCTCGCTCAGCAACTCCTTCTTGACCGCGTCGGGCGCCCTGGACGACCGGATCGACTGCCGGGCGAGCTCGGCGAGCTCGGCGTCGCTGAAGCCGTACACGTCCCTGGCGAGCTCGTACTGCGGCAGCAGCCGCGCGCCGAACAACAGCGGGTCGTCGGCGCCGAGGGCGATCGGCACCCCGGCCTCGAAAAGCCGCCGCAGCGGCACGTCCTCGGGCCGTTCCGCCACGCCCAGGCCCACGTTGGACAGCG
This sequence comes from Microbispora sp. ZYX-F-249, assembly GCF_039649665.1. NCBI lineage: Bacteria > Bacillati > Actinomycetota > Actinomycetes > Streptosporangiales > Streptosporangiaceae > Microbispora > Microbispora maris. The sequence goes on from NZ_JBDJAW010000016.1 coordinate 170,732, forward strand.
GGCACACCTCGCAGGTGATCTGCCGGTCGGCCAGCCGCTCCATCAGACGGGGCGACTCGGCCGCGCGCACCCCGTGGCCGATCCGGTCGGCGCCCAGGTCGTCGAGGCACTCGGCGACGCTCGCCGCGCCCAGCAGCTCGCCGCCGTGCGGCACCGCGAGCAGCCCGGCGCGCCTGGCGATCCGGAAGGCGTGCTCGAAGTCCCTGGCCCGGCCGCGCCGCTCGTCGTTGGACAGGCCGAAGCCGACCACGCCCCTGCCCTCGTACCGCGACGCCAGGCGGGCCAGCGTCCTGGCGTCGAGCGTGTGCCGGGTGCGGTTGGCGGCCACGATCACCGCCATCCCGATCCCGGCCTGCCTGGCGGCCGTCTCCGTCGCGTCGAGGACGAGTTCGAGGGTCTCGGTCAGCCCGCCGAAACGCTGGGCGTACCCGGACGGGTCGACCTGGATCTCCAGCCAGCGCGACCCCTCCCGGGCCTCGTCCTCAGCGGCCTCACGCAGCAGGCGGTAGACGTCCTCGGGCCGGCGCAGCACCGACCGCGCGATGTCGTACAACCGCTGGAACCGGAACCAGCCGCGTTCGTCGGTCGCCCGCAGTTTCGGCGGCCAGTCCTCCACCAGCGCGTCGGGGAGATGGACGCCCTGCTCCCGGGCGAGCTCGATCAGCGTCGTGTGCCGCATCGAGCCGGTGAAGTGCAGGTGCAGATGTGCTTTGGGGAGCGTGTCGAGTGGGCGTGCCATCTCCATATGTTGCCGCATCCCGTTGACAACCCGTCGGCGGGTTGGCGCGTTGGGGAGGGGCGAAAGGGGAGCTCATGACCGAAGAAGACGAGGCGGCCTTCGACGAGTTCCTGGCCGCGCGCAGCACCGCTCTTCTGCGCACCGCGATCCTGGTCTGCGGCGCCTCGGCGACCGACGCCGAGGACATGGTCCAGAGTGCGCTGGAGAAGGTCTACCGGCACTGGCCGCGCATCCGGCACGACAACCCCGAGGCGTACGCGCGCCGGGTCGTGGTGAACGGCGCGATCAGCAGGGCCCGGCGGCGCAGGGTGGTCCAGGAGATCACCTTCGCCCAGCCGCCGGAGACACCTGTGGAGTCGCCGGACCTCGGCCTGCGCGACGTGCTCGTCACCGAGCTCAGGAAGCTGCCGGCCCGGATGCGGGCCGTACTGGTCCTGCGCTACTGGGAGGACATGTCGGAGGCCGAGACCGCTGCGCTGCTCGGCTGCTCGGTCGGCACCGTCAAGAGCCAGGCCGCCCGTGGCCTGGCACGCGTGCGCGCACGCATGGAGAACCTGGAAGGAGCGTCCGCATGAACGTCGAAGAGGCACTGAGAGATGCCATGGCCGCTCAGGTCGCCGGCGTGCACGCGTCGCCGTCGCTGGGTCAGGCCGTCCGGCGGCGCAACCGCCGCCACGTCGTGAGATTTCGTGTGGCGGGTGCGGTCGTGGTCGCCGCGGCGGTCGCCGTGGGCGTGCCCGTGGCGTTGACCGCCCGGCCCGGCACCGCCCCCGGCGCCGGCAGCCTCGCCGGGACCGGCGCCGCCGGCCAGGAAGGTCCGGCCGCGGCCGCCTCCGGCGATACCGTCGCCACGCCGGAAGTGCTCGTCCCCGACGTGGTCGGCAAGCGCGCCGCGGAGGTCGGCGCCATCCTGGAGGAGGCCGGCTACACGGTGAGAGTCATGAAGATGCTCAACGACGACGTCCCGGCAGGCACGGTCTTCGCCCAGACGCCACAGCCGGGGACGGCCGCTCCCCCCGGGGCGGCGGTCACGATCATGATCGCCACAACGGCCGGCCCGACCCCCGCCCCTTCGGAGGACGCCGAGGGGGCGAGGATGCCCCAGGACCTCGGCGACCTGGGGGACGGCAGGACGTTCGGCGGCGTACACGTCGGCTACCTGCCCGAAGGGCTCGAATGGGGCAAGTGGTCCGGCAAGGACGGGTTCGGCAAGGGGACCTACACCACGAGCTGGGAGGAGCCCGGCCTGGAACCCGGCATGTACAACGTCCAGATGGTCGTCTACCGGAAGGACGCCGTGAGCATGCTGACCAAGCGCATGCGGAGCTTCGCCGCGCAGGGCGCCGAGCCGATCGAGGTCGGCGGCAGAAAGGCCTACCTGGTCAGCCTGTCGGAGGGCGGCGACAGAGTCCTGGACGGCGGAACCCGGACGATCGTGTGGACCCTGGCGCCCGGTGTCGGGGCCGAGGTCATGATGAGCCCCGACTACGCAGCGAAGATCGGCGCCGCCGCGGCCGACAGGGAGCTCGAGAAGATCGCCGCAGGGGTCGTCCTCGACAGGTGACCCCGCCGGTCCCCCCGCCTCCGCGCCCTGGCCGGGGGCGGGCAGCACCGGAAGGCCTCCGTTCGCCGATCTGCTCGCTCAGGGCCGGATCGGGGAGCTCGCCGCGCCGGCGCAGCCGCCCGACCTGGCCGGCTACGTCGACCTGGCGCTGCGCAGCGGCTTTCCCGAGGCTCAGCGGATGCCCGCCCCGGTGCGGATGCGGTGGCTGGACAGCTACATCGAGCAGACCCGCACGCGGGATATCGAGACCCTGGACGGGCGGCGCGACCCCGTCCGCCTCCGGGCCTATCTGGAGGCGCTGGCCCTCAACACCGCGGGTGTGGTCACGGACAAGACGCTCTATGACGCGGCGGCCGTCAACGCCCGCACGGGAGAGGCGTACGAGCGTCTCCCGCATGATCTCCTCATCGTCGACAAGGTTCCCGCCTGGTTGAGCAATCGGCTGAAGCGGCTTGTTCGCGGGCCCAGGCGGTATCTCGTCGACCCGGCCCTGGTCGCGGCCCTGCTGCGGGTGGACGGGCGTGCGCTCATCCGCGACGGCGATCTGCTCGGCCGGTTGCCGGACACCTTCGTGCGGTGGCTGCGGGACGAGCTGGGCGACCGATTCGTGGCCGGTGTCGTCCTGCACACCGGACCGCGCGCGTCCACGAGCTGGACGAGAGGATCGTCGCCGCCCCCATCTGCGTCCTGTGGTTCTGAGACCCGCACAGGGCGCGAGAGCCGGGTTCTCGGCTGGTCATCGGATAGACGAAGGCCCGGCCCAGCATGATGGGGACCGGGCCTGCGTGCCCGCGCTTCGGTTGCTCGGCGCTTCGGGTTCAGTGCGCCTCGGCCAGGAGCTTGGTCACCCGGCTGACGCCCTCGACCAGGTCGTCGTCGCCCAGCGCGTACGACAGGCGGAAGTAGCCCGGAGTGCCGAACGCCTCGCCGGGCACCAGCGCGACCTCGGCCTCCTCCAGGATGAGCTCGGCCAGCTCGGCCGAGGTCTGCGGGCGCCTGCCGCGAAGCTCCTTGCCCAGCAGCGCCTTCACCGACGGGTACGCGTAGAACGCGCCGAACGGCTCGGGGCAGACCACGCCGGGGATCTCGTTGAGCATCCGGACCATGGTCTGGCGGCGCCGGTCGAAGGCCGCCCGCATCTCGGCGACGGCGGACAGGTCGCCGGAGACGGCGGCGAGCGCGGCGGCCTGGGCGACGTTGGAGACGTTCGAGGTGGCGTGGGACTGCAGGTTCGTCGCCGCCTTGACCACGTCGGCCGGGCCGATCAGCCAGCCCACCCGCCAGCCGGTCATCGCGTACGTCTTGGCCACGCCGTTCAGCACGACGACCCGGTCGCGCAGCTCGGGCACGGCGGTGGCGACGCTGGAGAACTTCGCCTCGCCGTAGACCAGGTGCTCGTAGATCTCGTCGGTGACGACCCACAGGCCCTTGTCGAGCGCCCAGCGGCCGATCTCCTCGACCTGGGCGGGGGAGTAGACGGCCCCGGTGGGGTTCGACGGCGAGACGAACAGCAGCACCTTGGTGCGGTCGGTCAGCTTCTCCTCCAGCTGCTCGACCGAGGCCAGATAGCCGGTCGTCTCGTCGGTGACCACGTCGACCTGGACGCCGCCCGCTAGCTTGATCGCCTCCGGGTACGTCGTCCAGTACGGCGCCACGACCAGGACCTCGTCACCCGGGTCGAGCAGCGTGGCGAAGGCCTCGTAGACCGCCTGCTTGCCGCCGTTCGTCACCAGGACCTGGGCGGCCTCGACCTGAAACCCGCTGTCGCGCAGCGTCTTGTCCGCGATCGCCTGCTTGAGCTCGGGCAGGCCCCCGGCCGGGGTGTACTTGTGGAACCTGGGGTTCCGGCACGCCTCGATGGCCGCCTCGACGATGTAGTCGGGCGTGGGGAAGTCGGGCTCGCCGGCGCCGAAGCCGATGACCGGCCGACCGGCCGCCTTCATCGCCTTGGCCTTGGCGTCCACGGCCAGAGTCGCGGACTCGGAGATCGCGGAAATACGTGCGGAGATGCGAGGTCGGGTCATGGCTCCATCGTTCCAGACGCGCCACGCGGTTTCGTCTCCATATCCAGGATGCGGACGGGTTCTCGCGGTAGCTTTGAACCGCACGAACGGCACTCGGGCCGCCTCTCCGGGCGGCGCGACGACCACGTGGTTCGACGGACTGGTGAATCCCGCGTACACTTCACCGACTAGTGGGCCACGTGAACGACGGGACGGACGCTTCTCCGCGTTTCTCGGGTATCGTGGTGCACGGCTTAGGGCACTAGCGCAATTGGTAGCGCACCGGTCTCCAAAACCGGCGGTTGGGGGTTCGAGTCCCTCGTGCCCTGCGGAGTGCGGTCCGCGCAACAATGGCGTGAAAGCGCGCCGCAACTGCGACGGACACGACGGATCAGGTGAGGACTGTGGCGATCGACACCCGCGGCGAGACCGCTGGCAAGCCAGGCAAGCCGACCAGTGAGAAGAAGGCAAAGCGCACCTCGCCCGCTCTTTTCTACCGGCAGGTCGTCGCCGAGCTGCGCAAGGTCATCTGGCCCCGGCGCAATGAGCTGATCTCGTACACGGTAGTTGTCCTGGTCTTCGTCGTGATCATGGTTGGACTCGTGTTCGGGATCGATACGCTGCTGGGTAAGGGTGTGCTCTGGCTCTTCGGCGGATCCTGATCCCGCCGGAGACGTCGCAGCGCGTCAAGACACCAAGCGAAGAAGGAAGAGTCCCGTGTCCGAGTCCCCGATGCCGGCCGACCGCTCCCATGACGAGGATGACGAGTGGGGCACCGAGCAGGACGAGGCCGTAGCAGAGGTCGAGGAGACCACGGTCGCCGACTCAGACGGTGGTGACGGCGGCGAAGACTCGGCTGAGGTCGCCCCGCAGGTCGACGAGGACGGTGACGTCCTCCCGGATGTCGACCCGGTCGAGGAGTTCAAGCGCCAGCTTCGCGGTCAGTTCGGCGAGTGGTACGTCATCCACTCGTACGCCGGTTACGAGAACCGGGTGAAGCAGAACATCGAGAGCCGCATCGGGTCCCTCAACATGGAGGATTTCATCTTCCAGGTCGAGGTGCCGACCCACACGATCACGGAGTTCAAGGGCGGCAAGAAGACTCCGATCAAGGAGCGCGTGCTTCCCGGTTACGTCCTGGTCCGGATGGACCTGACCGACGAGTCCTGGGCCGCGGTGCGCAACACGCCCGGTGTGACCGGCTTCGTCGGCCTGTCCAACAAGCCGAGCCCGCTGAACCTCGACGAGGTCGCCAAGCTGCTCGCCCCGGAGCCTTCCGAGGAAGTCAAGAAGGCCACGACCAAGACGACCACCGCGACCGTCGACTTCGAGGTCGGCGAGTCCGTCACGGTCATGGACGGGCCGTTCGCCACGCTGCCGGCCACGGTCAGCGAGATCAGCGCCGAGTCGCAGAAGCTCAAGGTCCTCGTCTCGATCTTCGGTCGAGAGACCCCGGTCGAGCTGTCGTTCAACCAGGTCTCGAAGATCTGACCGTCTCGCGTAGACTCGATAGCCGTCCTCACGCACGCCCTGCTTCGGCGTGCCCGTGAGGCTTTTGTAGGACAAAGGACCCGGAGAAGGACAAATGCCTCCAAAGAAGAAAGTCGCGGCCCTGGTGAAGGTCCAGCTTCCCGCTGGACAGGCCACCCCCGCGCCGCCGGTCGGTACCGCGCTCGGTCCGCACGGCGTCAACATCATGGACTTCGTCAAGCAGTACAACGCTGCGACGGAGGCCCAGCGGGGCAACATCATCCCCGTCGAGATCACCATCTTCGAAGACCGCACCTTCACCTTCATCACGAAGACGCCGCCCGCGCCCGAGCTGATCAAGAAGGCCGCCGGTCTGCAGAAGGGCAGCGCGAACCCGCACAAGGACAAGGTGGGCAAGCTGACCCGCGAGCAGCTTCGCCAGATCGCCGAGACCAAGATGCAGGACCTCAACGCCAACGACGTCGAGGCCGCCGAGAAGATCATCGCCGGCACCGCCCGCTCCATGGGCATCACCATCGCCGACTGAGAATCTCCGCGAGGGCTCGTAAGCGCCCGAGGCGCCGCGCCGCACGCGCGGCAATCCAACGCTGTGGGAGGGCCGAAGCGCCGGCCCGGACCACGATCTCCACGAGGAGCACGAAGTGAAGCGCAGCAAGAACTGGAAGAACGCGGCGGCCGAGGTCGACCGCGCGGCCCTGTACAACCCGCTCGACGGCGTACGGCTGGCCAAGAAGACCGCGACCACGAAGTTCGACGCGACCGTCGAGGTCGCCCTGCGGCTGGGCGTCGACCCCCGCAAGGCCGACCAGATGGTCCGCGGCACCGTCAACCTCCCGCACGGCACCGGCAAGACCGCCCGGGTCCTGGTCTTCGCGACCGGTGACCGTGCCGAGGAGGCCCGCGCGGCGGGCGCCGACATCGTCGGCTCCGACGAGCTGATCGACGAGGTGTCCAAGGGCCGTCTCGACTTCGACGCGGTCGTCGCCACCCCGGACCTGATGGGCAAGGTCGGTCGCCTGGGCCGCGTGCTCGGCCCCCGCGGCCTCATGCCGAACCCGAAGACCGGCACCGTCACGCCCGACGTGGCCAAGGCCGTCACCGACATCAAGGGCGGAAAGATCGAGTTCCGGGTCGACCGGCACGCGAACCTGCACTTCATCATCGGCAAGGCGTCCTTCGACGACCGTCAGCTCGTGGAGAACTACGCCGCGGCGCTGGACGAGGTCCTGCGTCTCAAGCCGTCGGCGGCCAAGGGCCGTTACCTCAAGAAGGTCACCTTCACCACGTCCATGGGCCCGGGCATCCCGGTCGACCCCAACGTGACGCGGGCGATGACCGCCGAGATCGACGCCTGAGCCGTCGCTCCGGCCGGTACGACGACGGAAGCCCCCGCCCTTCTCGGGCGGGGGCTTCCGCGCGTCTTGGGCGGATCACGAGCTTTCGTGCGTCTCTCCATGATCAGACGGCGAATAAACTTCGGGCGTGACCGAAGAGCGCAGGGATCCCGTCGATCACATCCTTGACCAGTGGAAACGCGAGCGGCCCGACCTGGACCTGTCGGCCATGGGGGTCTTCGGCCGCCTCGCCCTGGTGACCCGGGTGGTCGAGGGCAGGGTCGAGGAGGTCTTCAACCGGCACGGCCTGCGCTCGGGAGACTTCGACGTGCTGGCCGCGCTACGCCGTTCCGGCCCGCCGTACACGCTGATCCCGTCCGAGCTGTCGGACATGGTGATGATGTCGCGCGCCGGCATGACCAGCCGGCTCGACCGGCTGGAGGCCGCCGGGCTGATCGAGCGCAGTCTCGACCCGGCCGATCGGCGCAGCTTCAAGGTCACCCTTTCTGAGAAGGGGCGTGAGGTGATCGACGCGGCCCTCGCCGACCACGCGGCGAACCTCGCCCGGCTCGCGTCGGGGCTGTCCTCGCGGGAGGCCGCCACGCTGGACCGGTTGCTGCGCGACCTGCTCACGTCGCTGGCCTGACACACCTGCCGGCTCATCGGCGTACGCCGCGGCGCCGGACAGCCGCGCTGGCACGGGTGGCGGTGATGTCGCGGGTGATGTGCAGGGATTGTGCAGGGCTGATGGCGGTTCATCCCGAGGTGGCGCACCCGGTGCGTTAGGCGCATAGGGTCAAGGGCAGGTAAAGGGGGAAACCGAAGGGATGGACACAATGCGACGACTACTGGTGGCCGCCGGAGCGGTGGCCGCGATCACGGTCGCGGGATGCGGGACGACCGCGACTCCGTCTCTCCAGAACGCGCAGCTCTCGGCGGCCGAGGTCATCCAGCAGACCGCACAGAAGGCCGACGGGGTCAACACCTATGCCGCGGACCTCGTGGTCAACGTGACCGACGCCAAGGGCGGTCAGGGCGGGGTCGTCCAGGGGACGATGCTCTACCAGAAGACCCCGCAGATCGCCTCCGACATCAACCTCACCCAGCTGTCGTTCAACGGGCAGAACGTGCCCGGCGGCGTGCGGGTGATCCTCCAGGGCGACGTGGCGTACGTGAAGCTCGACATGCTCAAGACCCTGGTGGGCGCCACCAAGCCGTGGATCAGGCTCGACCTGAAGCAGCTCGGCTCGCAGGCCGGCGTGAACGTCGACCAGTTCCTCGGCCAGGCCCAGCAGTTCGACCTGAAGACGAGCGCCGCTCTGCTGACCGCGTCCAAGGACGTGAAGTCCGTCGGCAGCGAGCAGGTCGGCGGCGTGGAGACGACCCACTACTCGGGCACGTTCCCGGTCGACGAGGCGGTCAAGCAGCTTCCCGAGGAGCAGCGCGGGCGTCTGCAGGGTGAGCTCGCGAGCGCCAAGGACGTCAAGTTCGACGCGTGGATCGACGCCCAGGGCCTGCCCCGCAAGGTCGAGCTGAGCGGCGGCAAGCCGGACGCCGGGACGTTCAAGGCCACCGCGATGTTCAAGTCGTTCAACGAGCCGGTCTCGATCGAGGCGCCGGCCGCCGACCAGGTGGGCGAACTGCCGAAGACGCTGCCGCAGCCGTCCGGCCTCGGCGGCTGATTTGGCGTCCAGCCGGTTGACAACGTAGTCTGTCTCCTGCCGAAGACCGCCGGTCGTCGCTGGGCCTACAGCCCGGCGACCGAAGGATCCACGTTGAGTGGACGGCCCGCGTAGGTGTGGAGACGCTTGAGGACGTTCGACGTCCGTCCAAGCCCCGTGCGCCTGCGCCGGGGCTTGTCTGTTTTCCGAGGGCCTTCGCCGGCGGCACATCTGGAAGGAGGCCCATGGCGAAGGCGGAGAAGAGCGTCGCGATCGCCGAGCTCAAGAGTGAGTTCGAGGGATCCAGCGCCGCCGTTCTGACCGAATACCGCGGTCTCACCGTCGCTCAGCTCAAGCAGCTGCGCGTTTCTCTCGGTGGGAATGCGAAGTTCGCCGTGGCGAAGAACACGCTCACCAAGATCGCGGCCAACAACGCCGGGATCACCGCCCTGGACGACCTGTTCCAGGGCCCGACCGCCATCGCGTTCGTCAAGGGCGACGTCGTGGAGGCGGCCAAGGGTCTGCGTGACTTCGCCAAGGCCAACCCCCTCCTGGTGATCAAGGGCGGCGTCGTCGACGGCAAGTCGATGACCCCCGACGAGATCACGAAGCTTGCCGACCTTGAGTCCCGTGAGGTGCTCCTCGCGAAGCTGGCCGGTGCGCTGAAGGCCAAGCAGTCCCAGGCTGCCGCCACCTTCGCCGCGCTGCCCACCACCATGGCTCGACTGGCCGAGGCTCTGCGCGCCAAGCGCGAAGAGGCCGGTGAGTAGGTCCGCGCAGCGGACGGGGGGAAGCGCGCACCGCGGTCCCTTTTCACTTTTTTGCTAGATCCACTGGAGGAACACATCATGGCGAAGCTCAGCACCGACGAGCTGCTCGAGACCTTCAAGGAGATGACCCTCCTTGAGCTGTCCGAGTTCGTGAAGGTCTTCGAGGAGACCTTCGACGTCAAGGCCGCCGCTCCGGTCGCCGTCGCCGCCGCCCCGGCCGCCGGTGGCGCCGGTGGCGCTGCCGAGGAGGCCGAGGAGCAGGACGAGTTCGACGTCATCCTCGAGGCCGCCGGCGACAAGAAGATCCAGGTCATCAAGGAGATCCGCGCCCTGACGAGCCTGGGCCTCAAGGAGGCCAAGGACCTCGTGGACGGCGCTCCGAAGCCGGTCTTCGACGGCAAGGTCAACAAGGAGCAGGCCGAGAAGGCGAAGGCTGCCCTCGAGGGCGCCGGCGCCACCGTCACCGTCAAGTAAGACGGTCGCGCAACACGCTTCACCGAAGGGGCGGGTCCATCCAGGTGCCGGATGGGACCGCCCCTTTCGCATGTCCGGAAGTCGCCTGCGATCCAGACCCTTATGAGCAGGCCGGGCCCGTTGCCCTATCGTGCGGACATAGGATCCGCGCGACATGATCGGGCCGAGGCCACCGGTGCTCAGGAGGTGCGGGGATGCGGCGAGCGCTGACCGTCGGGCTCGTCCTCCTGGTGGCCGTGTCGGCCCTGGCGGTCCTGCGGCTCGTCCGGGCCCGTACGGAGGCCCTGGCGGCGGAACAGGACCGCGAGATGGCCGTGAGGGCCGCCGCGGCGCACGCCGTGAGCCTCATGTCCATCGACCACCGCCGCATCGACGACGACATCAAGCGCGCGCTGGCCACCTCCACGGGTCCCGAGCGGGCACGGTACGCGGCCGGGCAGGCGGCGCTGAGGGACGCCACGCTGAAGAACAAGGCCGTCCAGACGGGTGTCCTGCGGGCCTCCGCGCTCGCCTCCCTCGACGGCGACCGGCGTACGGCGCAGGTGCTGATCGTCGGCGACGCGGTGATCCACTGGGAGGACGGCAGGAAGGCCCCTCCGGAGGAGCGCTTCTTCCGCTGGCGTATGGACGTCACGAACGCCTCGGGTCTGTGGCTGGTCTCCCGCGCGGAGCTGGTGCAGTGAGGCGCCTCCTGGTGTCGCTGACGGCCCTCGTGGCGGCCGGGCTGGCCGTCGCCGCCGTGTGGCTGTTTCTCGACCTGCGCCGGCTCCAGGCGGCCGAGACGGCCTCCCATGAGGCCCTGGCGGCCGCCCGATCCTACGCCCCCGACATGCTGTCGTACGACTACCGTACGATCGACCGGGACATGCTGAGGGCGGGCGCGCACGCCACCGGGCAGCTGGCGGAGCACTACCGGACGCTCGCGGCGACACTCGGCCCGCGGGCGCGTGAGCGGCGGACGGTCCAGCACGCCGTCGTGGCCGCCGCCGGCGTGGAGTCGGCGACGCCGGGAGAGGTCCGGGTGCTGCTGTTCGTGAACATGGTCACGGCACGCTCGGGCCCGGGTCAGGAGGAGCCGAAGCAGCAGGTCAGCCAGGGGAGAGCGCGCCTGGTCATGGTGACGCAGGGCGACGGCTGGAGAGCCTCCCGGCTGTCCACGCTGCTGGGTGACACGCCCGTCCCCTAGGCCCGTGGCTAAATTGTTAGCAAAGAAGACGTTTAGGCCGGGGCTAGGGCTGGGTATCCAGGGCATGGCGGCGTCGACCCACGGTCAGCGTTGGCCCGTTCGAGTGACTGAGCGTTACCCGTCTCCGGTCCCGGGTAGGGACTGGGTCCCGGCGCTCGCTCGGTCCCAAGGGCGGGAAAAACCCAGCGTGACGCCCGTAGGTTAGGCGAAATGTCGGCTCTCGGGCTTGACGTTTCGGCGCTGACGGGTGATGCTGCCACCAACGTGGAGCGCAGAGCGATAGCGGAGTGGACAGGTGTATGCCGATCGGCTACACTGCCCCTTTGCGCTGCCCTTTGACGACCGTCTCTCTGAGTAACTCTTAGTCCTGGTCGTCTGGCGTGCGTGTAGTCAGTCCGCGAGCCCTCGGAAGGACATCTGTTGGCAGCCTCGCGCAACGCCTCCGCCGTACCCGCCGGTCCCCGTACCGTGTCGTTCGCACGTATCGAGGAGCCGCTCGAAGTACCCGACCTTCTCGCCCTGCAGACCGAGTCCTTCGATTGGCTGCTCGGTAACGAGAGATGGAAGGGCCGGGTTGAGGCGGCTCGCCAGGCCGGGCGCAAGGACGTCCCGGCCCAGTCGGGTCTCGAAGAGATCTTCGAGGAGATCAGTCCCATCGAGGACTTCTCCGGAACCATGTCCCTGTCGTTCCGGGACCACAGGTTCGAGCCGCCCAAGTACTCAGTCGATGAGTGCAAAGACAAGGACATGACCTACTCCGCCCCGATGTTCGTCACGGCGGAGTTCATCAATAACACCACAGGTGAGATCAAGAGCCAGACGGTGTTCATGGGCGACTTCCCGCTCATGACGTCGAAGGGCACGTTCATCATCAACGGCACCGAGCGTGTCGTGGTCTCCCAGCTCGTCCGGTCACCCGGTGTCTACTTCGACCGCTCGGTCGACAAGACCTCCGACAAGGACCTGTTCGGCTGCCGGGTGATCCCGTCGCGCGGCGCGTGGCTCGAGTTCGAGATCGACAAGCGGGACAGCGTCGGCGTGCGCATCGACCGCAAGCGCAAGCAGCCGGTCACCGTGCTGCTCAAGGCGCTCGGCTGGACCA